>JBERSB010000476.1:0-10691 GCA_041236755.1 Luminiphilus sp.
AGCGGCTCTACCTGGCCGCGGGCTTCGTCGAGCAGCCGGAGATGGAGGGCGCGACCGGCCACCACGGCTGCGACCGCTTCTTCAGCAAGGCGCTCTGACCGCCGACTGCGCGCTCGCGCGTGAGGCCCGTGCCAAGGCGCTGTAGGCGGCTGCACTGCTGAGCCCCTTGGCCAGGCTGAAACCGGACGCGATTCCCGAGCTAGTCCGGAGCGGCGAACTGCCGATAGCACCTCGGGGAAACCGGCCGCTCTCGGCTCGCTTCGCCCGTTCGCCATGGACATCTTCGACTACGGCTCTGCCGCCGCCCTGCCGGGCTGGGCGGCCACGCTCTTCACCTTCACGCTGCTCGCGGCGCCTGTGTTCACGGCGCGGTCACTGTGGCTCGTCACGCTGACCTGGGCCCTCACCGCGTGGGCGTTCGGATGGCCGATCTGGCTCGCTGCGCTGGTGTTCACGCCGCTGACGATCCTGCTGGTGCCGCCGCTGCGCCGCGCGCTGCTGAGCGACCGCATCCTCGACTTCTTCGTCAAGAGCGGCTTCATGCCGGCAATCAGCGAGACGGAGCGGGAGGCCATCGCCGCCGGCACGGTGTGGCTCGACGGCGACCTGTTCTCCGGGCGCCCGTCGCTGCGCAAGCTCGCGACGGCCGACTACCCGGACCTCGACGAAGAAGAGCGCGCGTTCCTCGACGGACCCGTCGAGCAGGTGTGCGAGATGACCGACGACTGGCAGGTTTACCAGGAGCGCGACCTGCCCGAGGACGTGTGGGAGTTCTGCAAGCGCGAGCGGTTCTTCGGGCTCAACATCAGCAAGGAGTACGGCGGGCTCGGCCTGTCGGGCTCGGCCAACAGCGCCGTGGTCCAGAAGCTCGCCTCGCGCTCGCTGCCGCTCGCGATCACCGTGATGGTGCCGAACTCGCTCGGCCCGGCCGAGCTGCTCAGCCACTACGGCACCGAAGAGCAGAAGCAGCGCTGGCTGCCCGCGCTCGCCGACGGCAGCCAGGTACCGTGCTTCGCGCTGACCGAGCCCGGCGCAGGCTCGGACGCCGGCGCGATCAGCGCGACCGGCACCGTGTTCCGCGACGAAGGCGGCGCGCTGATGCTGCGGCTCTCCTGGACCAAGCGCTACATCACGCTGGCCGCGGTCGCGACCGTGCTCGGCCTCGCGTTCCAGCTGCACGACCCGGAGAACCTGCTCGGCAAGGGACCGACGCCGGGCATCACGTGCGCGCTCGTGCCCACCGACACGATGGGCGTGGTGCTCGGTCGGCGACACGACCCGCTCGGCGTGCCGTTCTACAACTGCCCCACCAGCGGCCGCGACGTCATCGTGCCGCTCGAGGACGCGATCATCGGCGGCGCCGCCGGCGCCGGCCGGGGCTGGAAGATGCTGATGGAGTGCCTCGCAGCCGGCCGCGGCATCTCGCTGCCCGCGACCGCGTGCGGCGGCGCGCAGATGACCGCGCGCAGCGTCGGCGCCTACGCGGCCGTCCGTCAGCAGTTCGGCCTGCCGATCGGCCGATTCGAAGGCATCGAGGAGCCGCTCGCGCGCATCGCGGGGTCCACCTACCTGCTGGAGGCGACCCGGCGCTTCGTCAACGGCGCCATCGACGCCGGCCACAAGCCCGCGGTGGTGACCGCCATCGCCAAGTACAACACGACCGAGCTGTGGCGGCAGGTCATCAACGACGGCATGGACGTCATGGGCGGCGCCGCGATCTCGCGCGGGCCGCGCAACCTGCTCGCCAACGCCTACACCGGCACGCCGATCTGCATCACGGTCGAGGGCGCCAACATCCTGACGCGCACGCTGATGGTGTTCGGGCAGGGCGCGATCCGCTGCCACCCGTACGCCTACGCCGAGCTCGACGCGATCCAGCGCGGCGACAAGCAGGCGTTCGACCGGGCGTTCTGGCCGCACGTCGGCCACGTCGTCACCAACGCCGTGCGCGCAGGCCTGCTGGGCCTGACGCGGGGCTGGCTTACCGTCGCGCCGGGCGGCCCGGCGCCCCAGGCCTACTGGCGCAAGCTGAACTGGGCGTCGGCCGAGTTCGCGCTGCTCGCAGACGTGGCGATGGGTGCGCTGGGCGGCGACCTCAAGCGCAAGGAGAAGCTGACCGGTCGCTACGCCGACTGGTTCTCGTGGATGTTCCTCGCCAGCGCCACGCTGCGCCGCTTCGAGGCCGAAGGCCGCATCAAGGAGGATCTGCCGCTGGTGCAGTGGACGCTCGAGACGGCGTTCGCCAAGATCCAGACGGCGCGTGAGGGCATCCACCAGAACCTGCGCCTGCCGCTCGTAGGCGGCCTGCTCGGCAAGGTGCTCGGCCTCTACTCGCAGCTCAACCGCTTCGGCGCGGCGCCGAACGACCGCGTGACGCACCGCGCCGCGCGCACGCTGCTGCAGCCCGGCGCCCAGCGCGACCGGATCAGCGGCAACGCCTACGTGCCCACCGACGAGACCAGCGCGCTCGGCCGCCTCGAGCACGCGCTCGAGAAGTGCACCCTGGCAGAGCCCGTGATCCGCAAGCTCAAGGACGCCGTGAAGCAGGGGCGGTTGCCCAAGGCGCGGCCCGCGCAGCTGCTGCACCAGGCGACCGAGGCAGGCATCCTGTCGTCCGAGGAACGCGCCGTGGTCGAGGCGGCCGAGGTCGCCCGCGCCGAGGCGGTCGCCGTCGACAGCTTCACGCTCGCCGAGTACCTCGGCCAGGAGCCGGCCGAGGCGCGCGCCGAAGAGCCCAGCCGCTCCTGACCGCCGCCGCGCCGCGGCAGTTGGGCAGAACTGTCCACAGCCGCGGGCGGCGCGATCCGAGATTGGCGTCGTCGCCCCGGGACGCTAGCGTCTCTTCGGTGACCGACGGCATCCTCGTACACCAGCAGATCCGCGCGCTGATCGAAGCCGGCGCGCTCACCTCCACGCCCGCGATCGCGCCGACGCAGATCCAGCCGGCGTCCCTCGACCTGCGGCTGTCGACGCGCGGCTACCGCGTCCGCAGCGGGTTCCTGCCCGAGAACTGCCGCGTCGCCGACCGCCTCGAGGAGATGACGCTCTACGCGTTCGACCTCACCGACGGGGCCGTGCTCGAGAAGGGCCACTGCTACATCATCCCGCTGCTCGAACGCATCGAGAAGCCGCTCGAGCAGGTCATCCGCGCCAACCCGAAGTCCTCGACCGGCAGGCTCGACCTCTTCACGCGCGTGCTCGCCGACCGCTGCGGCCGCTTCGAGACGGTGCCCGCCGGCTACACCGGCCCGCTCTATCTCGAGATCGTGCCGCGCAGCTTCCCGGTCAAGGTGCGCACCGGCCTCTCGCTCAGCCAGATCCGGTTCTCGTCGGGGCAGGCGTCGTTGACCGACGACGAGCTGCGCGAGGAGCACGCGCGCGAGCCGCTGCTGTTCGACGACAAGGGCGAGCCGCTGCCCGCCGACCGCCTCCGCCTCGACGACGGCCTGATGATGGGCATCGCGACGAGACGCGACCAGGACATCGAGGGGCCCATCGGCTACGTCGCCAAGCGCTACACCGGCGTGCTCGACATGGGCGAGGAGGGCGGCCACGACATGGAGGCGTTCTTCCAGCCGATCGCAGAGCCGCAGGGCGGCCGCCTGATCGTCGAGCCCGAGGAGTTCTACATCTTCGCGAGCAAGGAGCGCGTCCGCATCCCGTCGCACCTCGCGGCCGAGATGGTCGCCTACGACGTCGGCATCGGCGAGCTGCGCACCAACTACGCGGGCTTCTTCGACAACGGCTTCGGCGGCGCGGACGGGACCCGCGCCGTGCTCGAGGTCCGACCGCACGACGTGCCCTTCCTGCTCGAGGACGGTCAGGTGTTCTTCAAGCTGGACTTCTTCCGCACGCAGGAGCAGCCCGACGTCGTCTACGGCGACCGCAGCCTCAGCTCGCACTACCAGGGCCAGGCGCTCAAGCTCAGCAAGCACTTCCGCGCGGTCTGAGCGCGCGCGGCGCGCGCCTGGCGCGCGCGGCGCGCGCTGGCAGACGCACTCTGTCCGGCTTGCTCCAGCCGGCGTCACATCGGACACTCTGAGCTATGTTCTCCCTCCGGGCAGACGAGCGCGCCGCGCAGGTCTTCGAGGACCTCGCCTCGGCGCTCGACGCGGGCCTGCCGCTCGAGACGCTGGGCGCCGACCCTACCAAGGGCGACCAGACGCTCGCCGCGCTCTGCGCGGACCGCGGCGTGGCGCTGCGCGGCACCGAAGGCCTCGCGCTCGAAGCCGGCTGGCGCAGCGGCAACGCGTCGGGGACGCTACGCAAGCGCGCCGCCTCCCGCCGCCGCCGCCACGAGTTCGTCCGGGCCGTGCAGGCGGCTGCTGCCTATCCGGCGCTGCTGTTCGTGCTGCTGTTGCTGGCGTCTGTCGCGACCATGAGCTTCGTCGGTCCCACGATCGCGATCACGCTCGGGCTGACGTACGCCGCCGGATGTTTCGGCGTCGTGGTGCTTGCCCGTAAGCTCGGCCGGGGCGACGCGTCTCTCGAGAGCTACCCCGCCGTCGGGCCGGTCGTGCGCGAGCTACGCGAGCTCCCCTACCTCGAGGCGATGCACGCGCTCTACGGCGCCGGAGTCCCGGTCGTCGACGCCCACCGCACCGCGACCGCGACGGTGCACATGCAGGGGCTCCGCGCGCAGCTCGGCGTCGCGCAGCGCCTGCTCGAGGAAGGTCGCTCGCTCCGAGAAGCGCTCGAGACGTCTGCTTCGCTGAGCCCGGAGAGCCGCACGCTGCTGGCCACGGGAGAGCAGGCCGGCGAGCTCGAGGACGCGCTCCAGCGCGCCGTCACCCGGCGCGCGGAGATGGCGCGGCGCCGGCTCGAGACCGCCGCCCGCACGCTCGGCGCGGTCGCGTATGCAATCGCCGCCGTCGGCGTGGCGCTCTTGGCCGTGACCTTCTACCTCAACTACTACGGGCCTCTGCTCGACATGCTGCGCTGAGCCGGCGGCGCAAGCCCCGATGCGCAGAGCCGGGGGCACGACAGGGCGTGACCCGCGGCCGCCAGCGCGCTAGAACGGAGTGAGATGCGACTCGGTCTGACCCAATCCCTGCGCGCGGAACAGCGGCTGATCCAGTCGCCGCAGATGATCCAGGCGATGCAGGTGCTGCAGCTCCCCCTGATCGAGCTGAAGGACCAGGTCGAGCAGGAGCTGCAGGAGAACGTGTTCCTCGAGCGCCAGGACGAGGCCGAGCGAAGCGACCGGGACGTCGACCGCG
The DNA here is from genome assembly GCA_041236755.1 of Luminiphilus sp. Taxonomy (GTDB): domain Bacteria; phylum Planctomycetota; class UBA1135; order UBA1135; family UBA2386. The sequence continues at coordinate 5,220 of JBERSB010000476.1, forward strand.
ACGGCAGCAGCGACCCCGAGCCCTACGAGGACCGCCTGCACCGCGAGTTCTCCGCGGAGATCGACCAGCTCGAGGCGCGCACCGAGCCGAGCTGGCGGCAGCGCAGCGGGGCGCTCGGCGACGACGACGACAAGAAGTTCGAGGCCCTGCAGAACACGCCCGGCCGGGCCATCTCCCTCGCCGAACACCTGATGATGCAGGTGCGCACGCAGGAGAGCGACGAGGAGCTGATCGGTGTGGTCGAGCACGTGGTGTTCTCCCTCGACGAAGACGGCAGGCTCTCGGAGTCGGCCGAAGCGATCGCCAAGCAGCTCGACGTGCCGATCCCGCTCGCCGAAGAGGCGATCGCGACGGTCCGGGACCTCGAGCCGCACGGCGTCGGCGCCCGCGACCTGCGCGATTGCCTGTTGATGCAGCTCGACCGCATGCAGTTCGTCCGGCCGCTGACGCGCCGCATCGTCGAGGAGCACCTCGACGACCTCGCGCTGAACAAGCTGCCCAAGATCGCCAAGCAGACCGGGTCGTCGATCGAGGACATCAAGGAGAGCTGGGAGTTCCTGCGCTTCTCCTGCAAGCCGCACCCGGGCGCAGACTTCGGCGGAGACCCCAGCGCCGGCGTCGCGCCGGACGTGGTGATCGAGGAGATCGAGGGCCGCTTCGAGGTCAAGTCGCAGCGCGGCTCGCTGCCCGAGCTGGCCATCTCCCCCGTTTACCGCAACCTGCTGCAGGAGGCCCGCAACGACCCCAAGGTCTACGACTACCTGCGCAAGAAGATCGAGGCGGCGAAGTGGTTCATCGAGGCGGTGCACCAGCGCCAGAACACCATCGAGCGCGTCGCCACCGAGCTCGTGCGGCGCCAGGAGGGCTTCCTGCGCCACGGCGTGCAGCAGCTCAAGCCGATGAAGATGCAGGACATCGCCGACGCTGTCGGCGTGCACATCTCCACCATCAGCCGCGCGACGTCGGGCAAGTTCATCCAGACGCCGCAGGGCATCTTCGACATGAAGCGCTTCTTCAGCAGCGGCACCATGTCGGACGACGGCGCGATGGTCAGCCAGCAGGCGATCAAGGACACGCTGCGGCAGATCGTCGACGCGGAGAACAAGGACCAGCCGCTGAGCGACGACCAGCTCGTCGAGGCGCTGGGCGAGCGCGGCGTGCACATCGCGCGGCGCACGGTGACCAAGTACCGCAAGGCGCTCGGCATCGAGAGCAGCACGCGCAGAAAGCAGTTCTAGCTGCGGGGCGTCGTCAGCGCGCGCGGATGACCATCAGGGACAGGTCGTCGTCGTGGTCCTCGCGCGCCGTGAACCGCGCCACCTCCGCGAGCGCCGCGTCCAGCAGAGCGGCCGCCCCCCGCGGCGCGTGCTCGCGCAAGACCTGCGCGAGCCGCTCTTCGCCGAACATCTCGGCGTTCTGGTCGGCGGCCTCGGTCACGCCGTCGGTGTAGAGCAGCAGCACGTCTCCGGGCCGAAGCTCCCCCTCGTAGGTCTCGAACTCGGCCGCGGCGACGAAGCCCAGCGGCGGGCCGTGCGAGGCGACCTCCTCGACCTCGCCCGTCGCCGCGCGGTAGATCATCGCCGGGTTGTGCCCGGCGCTGCAGATCGACAGCCGCCGCGACTCCGCCTCGATCTTCACCATCGCCGCGGTAAGGAACATGCCGGTCGGCCCGACCTCGTGCACCACCTCGTTGTTCAGCGAGGCCGCGAGCTCAGCGGGGTCCAGCCAGGCCGCGTTGCCGCGGTAGTTGGCCCGGAACGACGTCGTCAGCAGCGCCGAGTTGATGCCGTGACCCGAGGCGTCTGCGACGATCGCGTGCAGGTCGCCGAGGTCCGAGTCCATCAGGTCGACGTAGTCGCCGCCGATGCGCTTGGCCGCCTCGGAGCGCCACGCGAACTCGTAGTCGTCGCTCGGCGGCGGCGCGCTGGGCGTCAGCCGCTCCTGGATGGTCTGGGCGATCTCGAGCTCCCGCTCGATCGACGCCGCCGCCTCGCGGAGACGCTCCAGGCTGAGGCGGTGCAGCAGCGCGGCAGCGAGCTGCCCGAAGCTCTGCAGCCGGCCGACGTCGCGCTGCGCGTCGAGACGCGGGTTGAACAACACGCACACGCCCGCCTGCACGCCGTGGTAGCGCAGCGGCAGCGTCGCGACGCGCTCAAGCACCGACGGCATGCACGCGGGGTCGAGCCCCGCGACCGCACCGTCGTCGACGCGCTCGGCGACCTGCGCGGGCGCGTCGAGCAGGCACAAAGGCCACGGAGCCCCGTCGACGCCGTGCAGCGTCTCGAGCAGCGCCTCGGGGATCCCCAGAGCCTGCTGCAGCCGGAGCTCGGAGCCGTCGTTGCCGACCTCGTCCAGCACGTAGAGAGCACCCGCGCTCGCGCCGACCATGCCGCTGGCGAGCGCGAGCAGCCGCGCGGTCAGCGCCTCGGCGTCCGGCTCCTGGAACAGCACGATGCCCTCTTCGAGAGCCTGCAGGGTGGCGCAGTACTCGTCGGTCGCCTCGCGGACCTCGCCGTTGAGCGCGAGGTTGACCAGCGCAGCGCCCAGGTGGGTCAGAGCGCCGAGCAGCACCGCGAGCTCTTGTGCTCTGGGCTTCGCCGAGAGCCACAGCTCACCGAGCCGGTGGTGCTGGAACGTCACCGCGAACCGCTGCTCGTCGGGGACGGTGGCGGCCGCAGGCGCGACGCGCTGCCCCGCCTGCAGCCCGCAGCCGTCGCCCACCACGACGCGCACCTCGAGGTCGTCGCCCGACGAGGCCGCGAGGCACAGCGCGCCGCCTACGCCTGCCAGCAGCTTCTCCAGCCAGTCGGCGAACGCGCGCTCCAGCTCCTCCTGGCTGCGGCACGCGTGCAGCGCGACCTGCGACGCGGCGTCGGCCCAGCGGATCGGAGGCGGGGCGACCGTCACGACGTCTCCTAGCCGCCGAGGTCGCCCATCGCGACCGACGCTTCTTCGATGGTGGCGGCGAGCTCGTCGCGGACCGCGGCCCATTCGGCGTCGCTGAGACCCAGCGCCGCCATGTCCTCGAAGCGCGCCGGCTCGAGCGGTGCCCGCCCCGGCAGGTAGCCGACCTTGCGCTCGTGCGCGACCGCGTCGGCCAGCCGCACGACCGCGACCGCCCGCGGGTCGACGGGCTCGAGCGCCGAGCCGTGGTGCGCGCCGACGACCTGCTGGACCTCGGGCGCGAGGTTCCACTTCTCGACGACGAGGCTGCCCGCCTCGGCGTGGTCGAGCCCGACGACTTCCCGCTCCAGGCTCTCGATCGAGTCGTCTGCGCCCGCGGCGGGCTCGCCGCGCAGGTACGAGACCAGCAGGAGCTTGCCGATGTCGTGCAGCAGGCCGCCCACGAACAGCTGCTCGGACTCCTCGTCGCCCATGCCGACCCGCGCGGCGAGCCGGCGCGCCGCGGACGCGACGCAGACGGCGTGCAGCCAGAGGCCCTTGGCGTCGTGCCCGTACCAGCTGAAGTCGCGCTGCAGGAACTTGGCCGTGCCGGCCGCGAGCACGAGGCTGCGCACGCCTCGGAACCCGAGCACCATCACCGCCTCCTTGATGGTGCGGATCGTCCGGTTCAGGCCGTAGAACGGGCTGTTGACGAGCGCGAGCATCTTGCCGACCAGCACCTGGTCGTTCTGCAGCAGGTGCTCGAGATCTTCGGGCTCGGTCTGCTGGTTGCCCAGCAGGTGCAGCAGGCGCGCGACGAGGTCCGGGAGCGGCGGCACGAGGTCGCTCTTGTGCAGGATCTCACGCCGGGTCTTCTCCTGCCTGGCGATGTGGTTCAGCGACGAGAAGGTCATGGGCAGCGTCGGCGCTGGGGAGGCGCCACAGCCGGTAGTTCGACCCGATCCGCGCGCGCACTTGACGCGCCAAGGCCGATTCGAGGCAGGCCTCCCCGAGCCGCCCGTAGGACGGGATTGTCCCGTCAGGAAAATCCCGCAGTCCCGCGGCGCGCAGCGCACCGCAGCGCCCCGCCAAATCGCTCCCTGGCTGCGCATGGCTCGGCGCCACATGTGGTTGTGTCGGCTTCAAGCTCCTCGTCGCGAGCGTCGATAGCTGCAAGATGTCGCCCGCGAGCCCGGACCCTTCAGCCCCGATCGAGACCGCGGCTCTGCCTGCGACCGCTCGCGGCAGGCGGACGTCACGCGCGCTCCGCTTCACCTGCGATGCGCTGCTCGGCGCGCTGCTGATGGTCACGGTGCACGTGTTCATGATCCAGGTCTCGATCGTGCGCGGCAACTCGATGGAGCCTGCACTGCACGACGGCGACCGCCTCGTCGTCGACCGCGTGACCTACAACCTCGCCGACATCGGCCGCGGCGACGTGGTCGTGCTGCGCTACCCGCGAAACCCTGACGTCGACTTCGTCAAGCGCGTCGTCGCCGTGCCGGGCGACCGCGTGGCGATGCGCGCGGGCGTGCTGTTCGTCAACGGCCAGGCATCCGACGACTACGGCTGCATCCCCGACCGCGAGAGCATGGACGAGGTCGTGGTCAAGGCGGACGAGTTCTTCGTGCTGGGTGACAACCGCCCGATCAGCTGCGACTCGCGCGAGTTCGGACTCGTCGCCGAGCACCTGATCAAGGGCAAGGTCCGCGCCCGGTTCTGGCCGCTGCAGACCGCTTCGGTCTTCTAGCGGGCCCGTCCGGCTGCCGGCCCGGCGCGCCGCCGCGCAGCGCTCACGGACGCCACGCCAGCGCCGACGCCTCCACGAGCGACGCGAACAGCTGGTCGCACGCGTCAGCGACCGCACCCGGCACCGTCGGCGCAGCGCTCTTGCCGACGCTGCGCGCGTGCACCGACGCCGCCATGACGTCTGCGTCGGGAAGACCCGCGAACGCGCAGAGCTGCGCGAGCCAACTCGCCGGATCCATGACCAGACCTTCGTAGCCGAGCGGCCGCACGACCTGCGCGAGCCGGTCCAGGCCGAGGTCGAAGAACAGGCGGTTGCGCAACCACCACCACGCCGCCCAGCCGGCGTGGTCGTCGCCTGCAGCCACCTCTTCACAGAGCGCGAGGAAGGCCTCCCTCGTGCCCGCCGCGACGCGCTCTGCGCGCCAGTCGAGCCACGCGTCGTCGCCTGCCACGAACCGCGCCACGATGTCCGCGCCGTGGCCCGGCCACTTGCGCGCGGACGAGTTCACGACGTCTCGCCAGTCCCGGAACATCCACACGGCCCGGCTGCCGTCGAGGTTGGCGAGCATGTGGTCGATCCACTGGCTGTCGTCGAGCGGCTTGATGACGACGCCCGCGGCGTCCGAGGCGGCGACGACGGCCGCGAGCCGCTCCAGGGAGACCATCCGGAAGCCGTTCATGACGGCCGCGCTGGTCTCCTGGTGCACCTCGAGCGCGGCGCTGTGCGCCAGCGCCTCGAGCAACATGGTCGTGCCCGAACGCTGCGCACCTACGACCGCCAGCAGCTTGGTGTCGCGCTCGCTCATGGGTGGAGTAAGGCGGCGGCGCAGCGAGGGCCGC
>JBERSB010000477.1:0-8559 GCA_041236755.1 Luminiphilus sp.
CAATAGAAATGAGACCGGATCTCAAAACAGTGATTACGTCACACCGTATCAAAGACGGGCCGGCCCCGGCGATGTGACCTTCACCCGGCCCGAAGCGGCCGACCGCGCTCAGCGGCGGCGCCGACGCGGCAGATCCGCCGAGCGGTCCCCCGGCAGGTGGTAGAGATCCTGGATCCGCCCTGCGGCGGCGCGGGCCGCCTCGACGTCCAACAGCACCGTCGCGCCCGACGCGAGCTGGATGACCACCTCTCCCGAGCCCCGGTCCATGCGCTTGACGAAGTCCGCCATGTCGACCGGCAGCTTGCCGTCGACGCTGGTGACGGCGTCGTTGGAGAACGACTCGTAGCCGACGTTGACGTCGTCGGCGAGCACCTGCGCCAGCACCACCACCTCCTGCCGCTCGGGCCGACGCAGCCCGTAGTAGAAGTCGTGCAGCAGGCCCTTGGGCGCCTTGTCCCACCAGCTGTCGCCCCAGTTGCGCAGGTACTCCGCCGTGACCCGCTGGAACACGAGCCCGCCGAACACGAACCACATCGGCCGCCGGTCGTACTCGGTGCGCGGCACCAGCCACTGCATCGGCTGCATCAGCAGCTCGACGTCCTTGGCCTTGCCCTTGCGCAGCACGCGCGCCTTGACCTTGTCGCCGCAGTGGAAGTCGCCGATCAGGGCGTCGAACTGGCAGCGGTAGCGGCCGCGGTAGCGGATCGTGCCGTTGTCGGCGATCTTGTGGCCGTGCAGCTGCATGAGCACGTCGCCGGGCGCGAACTGCCCCCACGCGCTCGAGGCGTACTGCACCGCGGTGATCAAGACGCCGCTGTCGGCCTTCTTCATGCCGAAGTGCTTGCGCAGCGCCGGGTTCTCCAGCGGCTGCGTCGAGACGCCGATGCCCGGCACGTCGGCGGGCTTGCCCTTCTTCACGCCGTCGAGGAACACGCGCAGGATGGGCCCGGGCACCATCTCGCCGACGTTCTCCGCGTCGGGCAGCGCCTGGAACGCGATGCCGACCACCTTGCCGCGCGCGAACACGGGCCCGCCGCTGTTGCCCTCGTTGATCGCCGCGTCGACCGTCACGGCCAGCAGGTGCCGCTGGCTGTGCTCGTAGCGCTGGACCTCGATCCGCGAGACGACGCCCTCGGTGATCGAGACCTCCTCGCCGCCGATCGGGTAGCCGACCACCTGGACTTCGTCGCGCAGCCGGGGCAGGTCGCCTACGACCGCGGGCTTGACGCCGCGCGTGAACGCGCGGTCGTCGATCTCGAGCAGCGCGAGGTCGCAGTCGTGGCTGATCGCCAGGACCCGAGCCGTGACCTTCTTGGGGTCGCTCTGCTTCTGGACCTGCACGAACGTCGCGTTGGCGACGACGTGCGCGCCCGTCAGGATGCGGCGCGGGCCCACGATCACGCCCGAGCCGGTGCTGCCGCGTGGCGCCACGCTCTGCCACGGACACTCGTAGTCCGGGTCCTGGTAGGTGCTGTAGACGCGGACGACTTGCGGGTGGGTCATGGGCGGTCGGGCGCGGCAGGGTAGCAATGCCATGGGCCGGATGCGAACGCGGGAAGCACACGCCGACGCGTCCGCCGGTGGACAGGCGACGAAAGGCCCGTAAACCTGATGAGGCGGCTGCCCCGCCGCCGAGGCCCTCGCTCCCCTCTTCGCCATGCGCTCGCTCCTTCTCTCCCCATTCGTCTCCGCCGTCCTGGCCGCCGGCCTCGCCTGCCAGTCCGCCCCTGACGAGGCCCCTGCTGCCGGCGTGCCGCTGCTGCTGCCCCAGGCGCCGCAGATCGCGCGGCTCGCCTTCGGCCCCGACGGGCGGGCGCTCGAGGCGACGCCCGTCCCGCTCGACGGCTACTGGGAGCTGAGCCCCACCCACCAGGACATGGTCACGCGGCTGTTCCGCATGCCCGCCGACCGGCCGCGCGTGCACGGCTGCTGGCAGGCGCTGCCGTCGGAGAAGGCTGCGCTGCTGTTCAACGCCGCGATCCAGGGGCCGCAGACCTTCCAGCCGTTCACGCGGTGGAGCTTCACCGCGACGAGCGGCGGCGGTCTGCAGCAGGGCGACCCGACGATCATCCGCTACAGCTTCGTGCCCGACGGCACGTTCCTGCCGCCGGGCGTCGGCGAGCCAGGCGGCGCGAGCAACCTGTTCTTCACGCTCAACACTGCGTTCGGCAGCGCGCTCGCGTGGCAGAACGTCGTGCACAGCGCGTTCGACCGGTGGGGCGAGCTGACCGGGCTGACCTACGTCTACGAGCCCAACGACGACGGCGCGTCGTTCGGCAGCGCCGGCGGCGCGATCGGCGTGCGCGGGGACGTGCGCATCGGGATGAAGTTCATCGACGGGGGCGGCAACATCCTCGCCTACAACTCCTACCCCAACAACGGGGACATGGTGTTGGACTCGGGCGACGTCGCGTTCTTCGCGAACGCCAGCCAGAACTACCGGCGATTCTTCAACGTGCTGACCCACGAGCACGGCCACGGCATCGGCATTGCCCACGTCTGCCCGGTCAACCAGACCAAGCTGATGGAGCCGACGGTGACGACGGCCTACAGCGGCCCGCAGTTCGACGACATCCTGACCGGCCAGCGGCTCTACGGCGACGCGCGCGAGCCGAACGACAGCATCGCCCAGCCGACCGACCTCGGCACGCTGCCCGACGGCACCAACAACCAGACCAACCTGAGCATCGACGGCTTCTCGGACATCGACAACTTCCGGTTCACGGTGCTCTCGAACAAGATCGTCACGGTCTCAGCGGTGCCGACCGGCGCGTCCTATCTCGAGGGACCGCAGGTCGGCAACTGCTCGAGCGGGACGCTCTTCAACCCGTCGTCGCTGCGCAACCTCAACCTCTACCTGTACAACAACACCGGGACCCAGCTGCTCGGCTTCGCCGCCGCCGCAGGCCTCGGACAACCCGAGGTGATCCCGACCCAGCAGCTCGGGGCCGGCTCCTACATCGTCCGCGTGACGGCCAGCGGGACCGACACCATCCAGCCCTACCGCCTCGAGCTGGCCATCGTCGACAACGGGCCGGTCTCCACCGCGGTGCCGGTCGGCACCGGCTGCGGCGGCCTGACCTGGAACGCGCTGACCACGCCGAAGATCGGCAACACGCTCGTGCAGACGCTCACCGGCATCACCAACCCGGCGGGCTCCATCGGCCTCGTGCTGCTCGGCGCGACCGAGATCCCGGGCGGCCTCGACCTCGCGGCCGTCGGCGCGCCGGGCTGCCGCACCTACCTGCAGGCGGACGACATCGTGGTCCAGTTCCCGCTGATCGGCACGACGATGATCTACACGCTCTCGATCCCCAACCACCCGCAGCTGGTCGGCGCCACGCTGATGACGCAAGGCGCGCTGCTGGTGCCGCCGGGCACGAACGCGCTCGGCGGCCTGACCGGGAACGCCACGCGGCTGACGTTCGGCACGCAGTAGCGGCGAGCCGCGGCGCGCCGAAGGCCGTCGTGGAAAGACCGTGGAAAGATGCCTCGGTCCGGCCGGAGCGCACGGCCGCTGCCGCCCCGGCTCCGCGTCCCAGGGCGCGGTCGCGAGGGCTCGACCGCGCGCCACGGAGCGCGCCTCCGCGGAGCCGCGCAGGCCTTGCCTACGTGTCGGAATGGGCCATTCCCCAGGCGCCGTCCAAGGGCCGACCGACCGCGGGGTATTCTGTAGGGAGAAACACTGCGGAAGGGAACCCATCCGCGTGCCCGCTGCGTCCACACCCGTAACACCAAGGCGTCTCCCTCATCCAAATGCTCACGTCCTCGCTCCGTCTCGCCCTCCTGCCCGCCGCGCTGTTCGCGGCGGCGTCCGTGACCGCCCAGGTCGCGCAGCCGATCGGCATCATCCACCCCAACGCCGCCCCGCTCGCCACGGTCGCGCAGATCACGATGCCGGCGCTGAACCGTCCGTTGCTCGCAGCCGAGGACAACGCCCGCGTGAGCAACGGGCAACCGGCGCGGTTCGCCGTGCCCAACGACGTGGTCGTCTCGCCGGCCACGCACGGCACCTGGCAGGCGCTGGACGCGACCTGGTCGCTGTGGCGGCTTCGCGTCCAGTGCCCGGGCGCCGACCACATCAACCTCGGCTTCCAGAAGTTCGCGATGCCAGCCGGCGCGCGCATGCAGCTCTACAGCTCCAACGGCAAGAGCGTGGTGCGGCCGTTCGACCAGAGCGACCACCAGCCGACCGGGGAGCTGTGGACGCCGATCGTGTTCGGCAAGGAGGCCGTCTGCGAGGTCTACGTCAAGACGGCGACGATCAACCAGGTGCAGCTCGACCTGGTGCACGTCGGCTCGGGCTACCGCTACTTCGGCGTCGGCGCGACCGCGCTGCACAACGGCAACGACGGCAGCGGCTCGTGCAACATCGACGTCAACTGCTCGGCGAGCGCCGGCTGGGAGAACGAGATCCCGTCGGTCGCCGCCTACTCGACCGGCGGCTTCATCTTCTGCACCGGCGCGATGATCAACAACACCGCGCAGGACGGCCGCAACTTCTTCCTGACGGCCAACCACTGCGGCGTCGGCCCCGGCCAGGCGGGCTCGCTCGTCTGCTACTGGAACTACGAGAACACCTCCTGCAACGGCAGCAACGCCCCGCTCAACCAGTTCACGACCGGCGCGACCTACCGCGCGGGCTACAGCACCTCGGACTTCACGCTGGTCGAGCTCAACAGCACGCCGAACGCGGCCTGGGGTGTCACCTACTCCGGCTGGAACCGCAACAACAGCGCGTCGGCGAGCGCGGTCTGCATCCACCACCCGAGCGGCGACGCCAAGAAGATCTCGTTCGAGAACCAGGCGACGCTGATCACCACCTACGGCGGCAACAACAGCAACTCCAACGGCACCCACATCCGCGTGATCGACTGGGACCTCGGCACGACCGAGCCCGGCTCGTCGGGCTCGCCGCTGTTCGACCCGAACCACCGCATCATCGGCCAGCTGCACGGCGGCGCGGCCGCGTGCGGCAACAACAGCTCGGACTGGTACGGCCGCTTCTACCGCTCGTGGACCGGCGGCAACTCGAACGGCTCGCGCCTGTCGAACTGGCTCGACCCGATCGGCTCCGGCGCCACGGTGCTGGACACGCTCGGCGGCACCAGCGGCCCCGGCGTCGCCGCGGCCACGCCCTACGGCACGGGCTGCTACACGACCTACGGCACGATCGCCGAGCTGTTCAGCAGCGGCCAGTTCGACCTACAGGGCACGTCGACGTTCGCGCTCAACATCCGCCTGACGCCGACCAGCAACGGCTACACGCTCGGCATCGGCGCGCCCAACTGGCAGCCGCCGCAGAGCAGCAACCTCGGCCTCGGTGACGACGACGTGCAGAACGTGACGCTGCCGTTCACGCTCAGCTACCCCGGCGGCTCGACCAACAAGATCAGCTTCTGCAGCAACGGCTACGCGTGGCTCGGCTGGAACAGCACCGCGGACTTCTCGCCCACGATCACCGAGCTCGTCGGCGGCGGCGCGCGTTTCTGCCCGGCCTGGTTCGACCTGAACCCCGCCGGCGGCGGCTCGTGCCACTACGACGTCGTCGGCGGCGTCGCGCACTTCACCTGGCTCAACGTGCCCGCGTGGTCGTCGAGCTCGAGCGGCGCGGGCAACACGTTCCAGATCGCGATCTACCCCAACGGCACGGTCGACTTCCGCTACCTCTTGGTGCCCAACCAGCCGGACGACTGCATCGTCGGCTTCACGCGCGGCAGCACGCAGGCCCCGCCGAACACGGACCTGAGCACGAGCCTGCCGGCGTCGGTCTCGGTCGACGCGACCGGCCTCGGCTGGACGGCGGTCAACCGGCCGATCATCGGCACGACGCAGCTGATCCAGCTGACCGGCATCCCGCAGCCGGCGCAGAGCATCGGCCTCGTGGTGCTGGGCTACAACCGCATCGACCCGGGCACGGACCTCGGCTTCATCGGCGCGCCGGGCTGCCGCCTCTACTCGCAGTCCGCCGTCATCGAGCCGATGACGTTCCCGATCTTCGGTTCGACGCACAGCTGGGCGCTGCCGATCCCGAACGCGACGTCGCTGTCGGGCGCGCTGCTCACCACGCAGGGCGTGGTGCTGATGCCGCCGACGGTCAACTCGTTGGGCCTGCTGACCGGCAACGGCGTCGAGCTCGAGATCGGCGTGCAGTAGGTCGGCCTGCAGATGGTCGACCTGCTGGTAGGTCTGCGAGCAGCTGCTGCTGCCGCGGGCCTGCCCCGGAGAGTCTTGCCACGCAAGCGGCAGCGCCGCTAGAGGAACCAGTCCTCGTGCTCTTCGCCGGGCGCCGCCTCCGGGAGGTCCTGGCCGGCCTCGACGAGCCGCTCCAGCCACCAGTTGGTGCCGTTGTAGAGGCACGTGACCTCGCTGCACTCGACCTGCGCGTCGAAGCCACCGAGGATCTTCGCCGTGTCGTGCTGGCCGGCCGCGGGCACGGCCCACAGGTCCTTGCCGCCGAGCTGCGCCTTGGGCACGCCGCGGTGCGCCGGGCAGTTGTAGGTCCCGAGCGGCGTCACCACCTGGCGCAGCATCTGCATGTGGCAGACGCGCGGCTGGTTGGTGAAGTCCCGCCAGCTGCCTGCCATCAGCACGCGCAGGTTGGTGCTAGCGAGCACGCGGAAGCCGTCCCGCACCACGCGCCGCGCCTCGTCCAGGTTGGCCCGGATGCGCGCGACCACCGCCTGCAGCTCGGCCTCGATCTTGGCCGGGTCCATCACTTCGGCGCCGTCCTCCTGGCGCTCGAGGAACGGCTTGAACGAGATGTAGTCGAAGCTCGCGTCGGACGCGCGCTTCGCTGCGTCGACCATCTCGTGGATGTTCTCGACGACCTGCACGTCGCCGCGGCTGCCGCCGACCCACGTGATCACGAACGAGAAGCCGAGGGTCAGCTGCGGGTTGGCCGCCTTGATCTTCGGGATCCAGCTGCAGATCTCGTCGAGCGTCAGCGACTTCTTGGACGGGTGGTGCATGCGCACGAACGTGTCGTTGCTGCCCGAGTCCAGCGAGAGCCGGACCCAGTCCCCCTTCGTGAAGTGCGGCGCGGCCTGGAGGATGCGGTCCCCGCGGCTGCCGTTGGTCACCACGGCCACCGAGAGCCCGAGCCGCTTCAAGAATGCGACGAAGTCGACGAAGCCCGGATACAGCGTCGGCTCTCCGCCGCCGATCAGGATGACGCTGCGCAGCCCGCGCTCGGCCATGCGCTCGATCGACGCGCGCAGCTGGTCGTCCTCGTGCTTCTCCTTGCTGTTGAGGATGTCCCAGTCAATGCAGTGGTCGCACGCGTAGTTGCACGCGGTCGTCAGGTCGAGGTTGATCGACAGCGGCGCGAGGTCAGGCATGTCGGGCGCCTCGGCGCCGCGCGCCTCGGCGGCCCGCAGGGCCCGCTGCCACTTGACGTAGCCGACCACGTTGGGCCACAGGCTCGGCTGCTGGAGCTTGCCGGCGAAGTCGTGGACCTGCTCGATGGGCTTCTCGACGCGCGCGCTATCCCCCCCGCCCGCGGAGCGCGGCGAGGATGCTCGAGTAGAGCTGCGCCCGGAGGGCGACGGCTGCGGCGAGGGCGTCGATTCGGTCACGATTGCTTTGCTCCAAGAGCTTTACGAAACCATACACCAGCGCGGCCAGCGGATCCTGCACCTTCGCCACGCGCCCGCCCGGACCCGAAAACGAGAACTGGTAGTCCGCATCCAGTTGCCGGTCGAGCCGAACCCCGTGCGCGGTGAACCACGCCGGCCGCGGCTGCTCGGCGCAGCGGCGCAGGACCAGTTCGACCGCGACCTCGTGCTCGCCGCCGACGACGGTGAAGGTCACCACGTTGCGCTCCGCGTCGGCGCCTGGATCACTCTGGCGCACGTCGCGCGCGCTTGCGCCCGACGGCAGGTCTGTGAGCGCCTGCAGCAGGCTCAGCACGTGCGAGAGCGAGTCCTCCACCATCGCCGCGCCCGGCAGCGACGGCGAGAGCCGCATCGACAGCGCGCGCAGCGGCGCGTCGCGCGCGCACGGCGCGAGCGCGTCGAGCGCGCCCAGCGCGTGCGGCCACTGGCAGTTCTCGGCGAGCAGCAGGCCGCGCTCGCGGAACGCGGCGACCCGCTCGAGCGCCGCGCCCAGCTCGGCCCAGGGCAGCAGCGGCTTCTCGCACAGGCACGGCACGCCCGCAGCGAGCGCGGCATCGAGGCCGGCGAGGTGGCCATCGGGCGGGCACGCGACCACCAGCGCGTCGACCTCGCGCGCCAGCGCGGCTGCGTTTGCGTAGGAGGCCACCGGGTGGCCGAGCTGGGCGCCGAGCGCGTCGGCGGCGCGGCGCGCGCCCGCGAGATCGCGGCCGCTACAGCCGTGGACATCGGCGCCGGCTGCCTCGAACCACCGCGCCAGGAACGGGCCGAGGCCCTGCCGCGTGCGCCCCGCGCCGACGATGCCGATCCGGCGCTTCGGCGAGGCTCGAGCGTTGTCTTGCATGGCGTGTCGGGAGTCGGCGCACGGCACACGCGCGCGACGTCGAAGTTCGCGCCCGCCGCGGCCGAGCGCAAGCACGGTTGCGGCGAGGCGAGGACGTCTTCG
>JBERSB010000478.1:0-4675 GCA_041236755.1 Luminiphilus sp.
ATCCGGGTCAGGGTCGCGTCGATGTCGCCGCTCGAGGTCGGGCGCACGACGTTGGGCGTGGTCGGGAAGTCGGCCCCGAGCGTCCAGCCGGCCACCGCGAGGTCCCCGCTCGCGGGGTCGCGATCGATCGCCAGCAGCTGCTCGCCCAGCTGGCCGCCGAGGAACGTCCCGAACGAGACCGACTGCAGGTCTGCCGAAGCGCCGAGCACGAAGCCGTCGCTCTGCAGCGCCGCCAGCCCGCCGAGTATCGGCTGGTAGCCGCCGGCCGGGATCGGCATGTCGGTCGAGCTCGTCCAGCCGACGACCACCGGCTCCCCGTTGTCGTTGAGCAGCACGTCCTCGGCGATGTCGTCGTAGGCGCCGCCGAGGAACGTCGACGCGAGCAGGCTCTGGCCGTCGGGCGACAGCCGCGAGACGAAGGCGTCGCCGACGTCCAGGAACGGGCTGCCGCCGCCGTAGACGGTCTGCGCAGCACCGGCGGTCGTCGGGAAGTCCGAAGAGTTGGTGAAGCCGACGGCGAACACGCTGTCGTCCCCGCCCACCGCCAGCGCGCGCACCTCTTCGCTGCGCGTGCCGCCGAGGTAGGTCGCGAACACCAGCGACTGGCCGTCGTCCGCGAGCTTCGCGACGAAGCCGTCCGCGAAGCCCTGTGCCTGAAACGCGCCAGTAGAGGTCGGGAAGTCGGTCGACCCGGTCCAACCGCCGACCCAGCCGCCGTCCCCGTCGCGCCACTCGATGTCGTAGACGCGGTCGGTGGCGCCGCCGCCGAGGAAGGTGCCCCACAGCACGCCGGGGTCGACCACCGCCGGCATCGCGTCGTCGCGGCCGTCGGCGACGAAGCCGTAGCGGCGCGTGCCCAGCAACCGGAAGCGCACCTCCAGCGGCTCGCGCGCGCCGTCGCGCTCCTGCCACGCGACCGGCGCCTGCTGGATCAGCTCGCGCGGCCCCGACGGCGTCGCGACCGTCGCACACAGGCGGCCGTCCGCGTCGATGTGCAGTCGCTCGACGCCCTCGCACTCGGCGACGAAGCTCCCGAGGTCGGCGCCCGGGGCGAGCAGTAGGTCGTACTCGAAGGCCCCCGAAGGCTCGCCCGGCAGCTGCCGGAACTGCACGTCGATCCCCGGCAGAACACCGTGCATCGTCACCGCGCCGAACGCCGGCACGTCGCGCCGGTGGGCGGCAGCCGGACCGCGCAGGAAGTGGTGCCGCGTCGCGTAGGGCTTGGCCTCCGAGAAGGACCCGGCGCGGCCCGCGACGAAGCGCGTCCGGACCACGGCGCCCGAAGCCGTGCGGCCGGGGTGACGATCCGATCCTCTGGTCCAGCGCTCGAGGCGCACCGTGAAGCCGTCGTCGTGCAGCCAGCCGACGGTCTCGCCGAGCACCCCGTAGGCCACCTCGCCCGCCCACTGTCCCTGATTCGGGACGAACTGCAGGTCCGACGGGCGCGCCAGCGCGCCGGCTGGACGCGCAGGTGCAGCGCCGGCCGGGGACGAGGCCCGACGCGGACCGTCGTCGCACGGATCGGCCGATGGCACGGCGAACGCAGCAGCGAACGCGATGGCAGCGAGGAGCAGGCGCATGGGAGGCGAAGAATGATACCAGCCCCGAGCAGGCCAGGGGCGATCCCTCCGTCCGCGCGCAGCGACGCGCTGGGCGCCGCGAACCGCCGTCACCACGGCCTAGTCGTCGTCTTCGCCGAGCGTGACGGCGTTGGTGCCGGAGACGCCCATCGCCTTGAGCACGTTGCGCTCCAGCCGGCGCTCCAGCCGGCGCAGGGTGCGCGAGTCGGCGCTGTCCAGCGTGATCGAGCCGCCCGCGACCGAGCCGTGGCCGCCGGACGACCCCTCCTCGCCGTCCATGCCGGCGCGGATCAGGCGCCAGGCGTCGCCGCCGACCTCGGTGCGGACGGAGACGGAGTAGCTCTGCCCGACCAGGCCGCCGCAGAACACGGCGCGCACGCCCTCCATGCGCAGCAGCAGATCGGCGACCTCGGCGACCATCTCGGCGCTGGTCGTGCGACCGAGTGAGCACAGCGTCAGCCCGTCGTAGAGGCGCGCCTTGCCGAGCGCGTCCTTCAGGGTGCGGAAGTAGGCCGTCGGCAGGCGCGGGTTGGTGATCGCGGCGAGCGCCTGACGGTCCATGTGCTGCGACAAGAACTCGAACACCTGCACGTCGAGGTCGCTGACATTGCGCGAGAGGTCCGCCGTGTCCGTGCGCACGCCGTAGGCGAGCGCCGTCGCGGCCTGCCGACTCGGCGAGACGCCCGCGTGCAGCAGGTAGCTCGCGACGATGGAGCTGGTCGCGCCGACCTCGGGGCGCACGTCCGCGAACGCGACCCGCGCGGCGTCGGCAGCGCCTTCGCTGCAGACGTGGTGGTCGACGACGATGTCGATGTCGCTGCCGGCCGGCACGAACGTGTGGCCGAAGCCCGGCTGGGTGTCCACGAGCGCGATGCAGTCGAAGTCGCTCAGCTTGACGGTGTCGAGCCGGTCCATCTCGATCTGCAGCTCGCGCACCATGGCCTGGTTCTCGGCCCTCAGGATCTTGCCGGTGATCGCCAGCTTGCTCTCGCAGCCTGCCGCGAGCCTAGCGAACTCCTGCAAGCCGACCGCGCCCCCGAGCGAGTCCGGGTCCGGGTTGTTGTGCGTCAACACCAGCAGCCGGCTGCGCTCCCGCAACAGGTCGCGCAGCTGCTCGGTTCGGGCGGCGCCGCTATGGACTAACTCGGCCACGTGGGGAAGATCGGGGAGGCGCGCCGGACGGCGCGCTCTGAAGGAGGCATCGGGTGCGCGAAACCGCGAACTTGTGCTAGAAGCCGTACTTGTCGAGGCAGGAGCGCATGCCGGGCATCTCGCCGGGCGAGACACAGGGGTCCAGCTCCAACACCACCGGGAGAGGGCTCCCGACACTCGGTACATAGGTGGCGCAGAGCCCGTAGTCCACCCCACCTGCGCCTGGCGGGAGATACAGCCCCTCTGGCGAAGCATCTCCTAAAGTCATTCCTGACATGCGGTTACCGAACAACTCGAGCCACTCCCCCTGCGGCTCACCCAAAATCTGCTCGCGGCGGGCGCAGACGCCCGCGTCGTGCCAGTAGCCCAGCTCGCGCGAGCCGAGGTCTTCGACGATGTCGCGCAGCGCCGTAACGTCCAAGACCGCGCGCAGGCTGCGGCTCTGGGTGACGCAGAAGTTCATGTCCGGATAGGCGCGCAGGATCGCGAACAGCTCGCGACAGGCCCGGTCGACCGCGGCGTCCCGTCCGGCCCGGCGCCGCGCGGTCAGCGCGCTCGCGCGCTCCTTGGTCCACTCGTAGCCTGGCTCAGCCAGGTCCTCGGCCTCGATCTCGCCCACCATCGACACCACGCCGATGTCGAGGACGACCAGCGGGGTGGCGAGCTTACGCGCGGTCTGGACCGCGTCGGCGACCGCGCGCAGCGCCACCTGGCGCTCGCCGTCGGCGTGGCTGCACAGCCCACCCATCGGTGAGCGCTCGGCCAGCGGACTCGAACCACGCACGACCGGAAACGAGACCGGCAGTTCGTCCGCCGCCGCACGCAGCGCGGCCCAGTCGACGGCGCGCGGGCCCGGCGACGCGGCGAGGCCGGCGAAGCCGTTCTCCAGCAGGGAGACGAGCAGCCGGCCTGGATCGTTCGGGCAGTGGACCGTGGCCCATGCCGACGCGAGGAATCTCTGGACGTGCATCAGGCGGAGTACTCCGAGGTCGAGACAGTCGCTACCCTCAGGTTAGACCGACGACCCGCCGAAACCACTAGCGGAGGCCCCGATGATCACGACCCGCATCTCTCTCCCCCTCCTCGCGCTGTTCTGCTGCCTCGTCGGCTGCCGCGCCCAGGACGAGCGCCGCGCGCTGCGCGACGCTGTCACGCGGCTCGAGGAGCAGATGAAGAACGTCGATCGCTACCTGCAGAAGCTGGAGCAGAGCACGGCGCAGAAGCTGCAGCAGCGCGCCGGCGAGCTGGGCCAGAAGGACCAGGAGCTCATGCGCCTGCGCGAGCAGCTCAGAGAGCAGGCCGCGAGGATGGCGCAGCGCACGGCCGAGCTCGAGCGCGAGCGCGAGGAGATCGCCAGCGACAGGGAGCGGCACGCGCGCGAGCTCAACGAGCAGCTCCGCAGCCGTGAGGGCGAGCTGGAGTCGGCGAGCCAGGAGGTCGAGCGCCGCGCCCGCGAGGTCGAAGAGAGCATGCTCGAGGCGAGGCAGCGGCACGCCGAGGAGCAGGCCGCGATGCGAGACGAGATGGGCGAGACCGAGCGCGAGCTCCGGCGCCAGTTTGAAGAGCAGCGCAAGGCGGCCCAACGGCAGCTCGGACAGCAGCAGCAAGAGCTCGAGGCGACGCGGCGCGCAGCGGAGGAGATGGACCGCGAGCTGGTCCGTCTACAGCGCGGCCGCGAGGCCCGCGAAGAGCAGTCCGCGGTGCGAGCCGGCGAGCTCGAGCGCCAGCTCGCTGCGACGATGCAGCGCTACCAGCAGCTCGAGAACGAGCACGGCCGCGCCGCCGATCGCCTGGCCGCGCTCCAGCGCGAGCTGGCGGAGGCGCAGCAGCGCGCGGCGAACAACCAAACGGACCTCGAGAAGCTCGAGGCCGAGCGCAGAGAACTCGAGCGCATGCGCGACGACATCCAGCGCGACCGGGCCCGCGCCAAGCGCGAGCAGGCC
>JBERSB010000479.1:0-27717 GCA_041236755.1 Luminiphilus sp.
GCCTGGGCCCGGGGCGCGCGCGGCGCTGCGGATCTCGGGGCCGCGCGCGTTCGCCGTGGCTGCGCGGGTGTTCGCCCCGGCCCTGCCGCGCGCGCGCGGCCAGGTCGACGGCCACGGCACCGCGCGGGGCGCGCAGCTAGAAGCCTGCGCGTTGACCATGGTGGCGCCGGCGTCGTTCACCGGTGAGGACATCGTCGAGCTGCACGTGCCGGGCTCGCCGATGCTGGTGCGGCTGCTGCAGGACGAGCTGCTCCGCGACGCCGCCGCAGACGGCGTGCGCGAGGCGCTGCCGGGCGAGTTCACGGCGCGCGCCTGCGAGCACGGCCGCCTCGACCTCGCGCAGGCCGAAGGCCTGCTGCTGCTGCTGCACGCGCAGGACCGCCAACAGGCGCAGGCGGCGCTGCAGTGGCTCAACGGCGGGCTCGCCGACGCCGTCCGCCGGATGCGCAGCGACCTCCAGGACCGGCTGGCGCTCATCGAGGTCGGCGTCGACTTCGACGACCTGGACACCGGCGCGGTCGACCCGGCGCTCTGGCGCGCGCCGCTCACGCCGCTCGGCGACCGCCTCGCCGCGCTGCTCGCAGGCCTGCCGGCGAGCGCGCCCGGCGGCGAGCTGCTCCTCGTCGGCCACGCCAACGCCGGCAAGTCGTCGCTGGCCAACGCGCTGGCCGGGCACGAGCGCGCGCTGGTCGCCGACCACGCGGGCACCACGCGCGATCTGATCCAGGTCGAGGTCGCGCCGGGCGTGCACCTGTGGGACGCGCCGGGCGATCTCGACGAGCCGAGCGCTGCCGACGAGGCCGCGCTGCAGCTGCGCGAGCGGCTGGCGGGCCGCGCCGCGGGCCTGCTGCTGGTGCTCGACGCGACGGCGCCGCGCGTGCCGCCGATGGCGCTGCGTTCGCCGCTGCCCTGGTTCGGGGTAGCGCTGACCAAGTGCGACCTCGTGGCGGTTGTGCCGAGCCTCGACGAAGCTGTGACCGCGAGGCTGCCGTCGCCCGACCGCGTGTTCTGCACCAGCGCCAAGGACCTGCGGGGCACCGACGCCTTGCGCGAGGCCGTCGCGCGCAGCGCGAGTTCGTCCGCCGTCGACGCCGGCGGCCCGCTGCGAACGGCGCTGCAGCAGTGCCGCGACGCCTTGGCGCGCGCGATCGAGGCCGGCGGCGCTGCGCCGGAGCTGGCGGCGGTCGAGCTGCAGGCGGCGCTGCGGGCGCTGGACGGCGTCGCCGGGCGGCACTCGCCCGAAGACCTGCTGGACCGTATCTACGGTCGGTTCTGCCTCGGCAAATAGCTCCCGCCGGGCCTCGGCTGGGGTTTTGACATACAAGGGGTTGGGGCTGTAGAGTCCCCCGAAGTGCAAGGCCTGGAGGCTGTGGTCAGACAGCCCCGGATCCTGCCGAGCAACCTTCCGGTGGTGGGCGTCAGAGGCCACCGGCGAACCGAACGTCCATGCGCTGCCCCTACTGCAAGGCCGACAACGACCGGGTCATCGACTCGCGCGCGAGCTCGGATGGCTTCGCGATCCGTCGTCGGCGCGTCTGCGCCGACTGCGGCCGACGCTACACGACCTACGAGCGCGCCGAGATGGCGCCGCTCCGCGTCGTCAAGAAGAACGGGGAGCGGGTGGCGTTCGATCGAAGCAAGGTGCTCGGCGGCTTGCTGCGGGCGTGCGAAAAGCGGCCGGTCTCGAACGAGCAACTCGAGGACGTGACCGACCGCATCGAGCGCCAGTGCATGGAGGCCTTCGACAAGGAGGTGCCGAGCAAGGTCGTCGGCAACCTCATCATGCAGGAGCTGCGCCAACTCGATCAGGTGGCCTACGTGCGCTTCGCGTCGGTCTACCGCGAGTTCAAGGACGTCAGCCAGTTCCTGGAGGAATTGAAGCCGATGCTGGAGAAGCGGCGAGAGGGTGGTCATGAAGAGGCGGACGGAACATCTGGTTGAGAAGCGCGACGGTCGGCGCGAATTCTTGCGGGCCACGAAGCTCGCGCGGTCGATCCATCTCGCGCTCTACGAGATCGGCGTCGACGAGGACTGGCGCGCGCTCGAGCTCGCTTCGGTCGTGCTCGAAGGACTGCGATCGCGCCAGCGCGACGGCACAGCCAAGCCGAGCGACCCGGTCGTGCTGCGCTCGGGCGACATCGCGGACGCCGTGCAGCACCTGCTGGTCGTGACCGGGCAGCCGGCCGCGGCCGTCTCCTACGGCGCGGTCCGGGCCGAGCGGGTCCGGCGGCGCGAGGCCGTCGCGACGATGGCGCCGCTCGGCGACGCGCGCGGCTCGTCCCCGACGAGTGACCGCCTCGGCGGCCGCTGGGCGGGAGAGGGCTAGCGCATGCGTCTGAAGCGCCTGGTCGCCAGCGGCTTCAAGTCGTTCGCGGACAAGACGGAGTTCGAGTTCGACTCGCGCCTGACGGGCATCATCGGCCCCAACGGCTGCGGCAAGTCGAACGTCGTCGACGCGATCAAGTGGGTGCTCGGGGACCAGCGCGCGAAGAGCCTGCGCGGCTCGGCGATGACCGACGTCATCTTCAAGGGCGCCGAGGGGCGCGAGGCCATGGGCATGGCCGAGGTGACGATCACGTTCGAGGACCCCGAAGGCCGCTTCGACGGCCTCACCGAGATCGACATCTCGCGTCGGTTGACGCTCGACAAGGAGTCGAGCTATCTCGTCAACGGCAGCGAGGTCCGGCTCAAGGACGTGCGCGACGTGCTGCTGGACACCGGCCTGGGAACGGGCGGCTACTCGGTGATGGAGCAGGGGCGCATCGACGCCGTGCTGTCGGCCAACCCCGAAGCGCGCCGCGCGATCTTCGAGGAGGCCGCGGGCGTCGCGCGCTTCAAGCTGCAGAAGAAGGAGGCGCTGCGCAAGCTCGAGCGCACCGACCAGAACCTCGCGCGGGTCACGGACCTGCTCGAGGAGCGCGGCCGCCGCATCCGCAGCCTGCGCATCCAGGCGGGCAAGGCCCGGCGCTTCAAGGAGCTGCAGGCAGCGCTGTGCGACCTGCGCGCTGCGCTCGCGGTCGTCGACGGCGAAGAGCTGCGCGCGCAATGGCACGCGCAGGCCGAGCGTCTCGCCACGCTGCAAGAGGAGCTGACCGCCGCCGAGGCGGGCCGCGAGGAGGCCGGCGCTGCGCTGGAGCAGCGGGACGCGGCGATCGCTTCGTTCGCGGCGGCGCTCGAGGCCGTGCTCGAGGAGCTGCGGAGTTGCCAGAGCGACCTCTTGCAGAAGAAGGAGCGCGCCGAGTCGTTCGGCCAGCGGGCCGAGGACCGGCTCGCCGAGCTGGAGCGCGGGCGCCAGCGCGCAGAAGGCCTGGTCGGTCAGCGGGACGAGCGCGCCCTGGAGCTCACGGCGGCGCGCGATGATCTCGCGGCCAAGGAGGCCGAGCTGATCGAGTTGCACAAGGCGCTCGAGGCGCAGCGCGCGGCCACGCAGGTCGCGTCGTCGGCGCTCAAGGACCTGGTCCGCGCGCGCGAGGCCGTGCGCGAGCGGCAGCTCGACCTGCTGCACCAGCGGACCCGCGCGCGCAACGCGGCGGCGGACGCCGCGGCGAAGGTCGCGGCTACGCGCACCCGCGAGGCGCGGCTCGGCGAGCGCAGCCAGGTGCTCGCCGAAGAGGCGTCGCGTCTGGGCGCGTCGCTCGAAGGCTGGCGGGACGAGCTGGTCGGCCACGCCACGCGCGAGCGGCTGCTCGAAGAGCGCGAGCAGGGCGCGCTGAAGGACCTCGAGGGCGCCGACGCTGCGGCGGCCGAGCTCGCCGACCAGGAGTCGCAGCTGCGCTACACCCTGACCGAGGTCGAGGGGCGGCGGCAGGCGCTGATGGCGATGGAGGCCCATATGGAGGGCTTCGACCAGGGGCCGCGCTACGTGCTGGAGCAGCAGCCCGAGGGGCTGCGGGGCAGGCTCTTGGACCTGATCGAGATCGACAGCCAGCACGGCGCCGCGCTCGAGGCAGCGCTCGGGCCCTACGTGCAGGCGCTCGTCGTCGACACGCGCGAGCACGCCGCGGCGATCGTGCGCGACCTCGCCGAGCAGCGCCTCGGCCGCGTGCTGCTGCTGGTCGAGGAGGCCTTCGGCGAGCAGCCGCCGTGCGCCAAGGGCAGCGCGCTGCTCAAGCCGCCGACCGGCGCCGAGTACCTGACGGACCTCGTGCGTCATGTCGTCGAAGAGCAGGCTGTCGAGGAGCAGGCTGTCGAGGAGCAGGAAGCGGACGCCGGCAGCGCAGCGAGCCGCAAGCTGATGTCGTGGCTGCTGCGCGGCGTGGTCGTCGCCGACTTCGACATCGCCGACTCGAGCCGCGCCGACCTCTGCTTCGTCACGCCGGACGGCACGCTGGTGTGCGGTCCGCGGATGGAGGGCGGCCTGTCGGCCGAAGGCCACCAGGGCCTCGTGGTGCGGCGCTCGCAGATCGTCGAGCTCGGCGAGCGCGCCGAGGTCCTGCAGGGCGAGCTGCGCGAACTGCAGCAGGGCAAGGCCGCTGCGACAGGGCGCGTCGACGGGCTCAAGCGCGAGCTCAAGGCCATCGGTGACGCGCTCGCCGACGTGCGGCGCGCGGCGCAGGCCGCGAACGCGCAGGAGTCGCGGCTGGTCGCGCGCAGCGAGGACATCGTGCGCGAGCAGGATGAGCTCGCGCAGGAGGCCGCAGAGCTCGGGCACAGCGGCGCGACCGCCTACGCCGACCTCGGCGCCTCGCTGCTCGACCAGCACCTGCTGCAGCGGCTGGAGCGGCGGGCCGGTGACGACGAGCAGGCGCTGGGCGAACGCATCCGCGCGGCCGAGGACGCCCTGCGGGCAGAGCAGGACAAGGAGCAGGAGCTCCGCATCGCGCAGGTGCAGGCGGGCGAGGTCCGCGAAGGCCTGGTGCGCGCGATCAAGATGCACGAGGAGGCGGTGCGCGACTTCGAGCGCGCGCTGCAGGAGGTCACCGACCGCCAGCAGCAGGCCGAGGACGACCGCGCCCGGGCGCTGGCCTCGCAGGCCGAGCTGATGCGCGAGGCGGGCGAGCTGGAGCAGGCCGCGGCGGCGCTCGTTGAGCGGCGGTCCGCCGCCGACGCCGACGTGCAGCGGGCCCGGGACGAGCGCGAGCAGGTGCTCCAGCAGGTGCAGGACTGGGAGCAGCGCCGCGCGGTCGCGAGCGAGTCGCTGACGCAGACGCGGCTGTCGGTCTCCGACGTCGAGCACCGCTTCGAGCGCCTCGAGGAGCGGCTGCGCGAGGACACCGGCATCGCGCTGCGCCGCTGCCTCGGCGAGGTCGACGGGATCGGCCGCGTCGACCACCGCCGCCTTTGCGGCCCCGTCGCTCCGGCAGAGCTGGTCGCGTTCCAGCACGGGCCGCCGCTGCCGCCTGAGGTCGTGGACCAGTGGTGCAACCTGCGGCGGCTGTGGCTTGAGGACGACTTCGACCTCGCGCAGGCGCGCAAGGAGGTCCAGGTCCTACAGAGCCAGAAGGACCGTCTGGGCGCGGTCAACGTCGACGCGGTCCAGGAGCTGGACGACGAGGAGGGCAACTTCTCGCAGCTCGAGCAGGAGGTCCAGGACCTCAAGGACGCGCGCAAGACGCTGATGGAGACGCTGCGGCGGCTCGAGACCGAGTCGCGCACGCTCTTCGAGGACACGTTCCACGAGGCCCGGAAGAACTTCCAGGAGATCTTCCGCAAGCTGTTCCAGGGCGGCAAGGCGGACATGTTCCTCTCCAACATGGAGGAGGACATGCTGGACGCGGGCATCGAGATCGTCGCGCAGCCGCCGGGCAAGCAGCTGCAGTCGATCAACCTGTTGTCCGGCGGCGAGCGTTCGCTGACCGCCGTCGCGATCCTGTTCGCGCTGTTCAAGGTGCGGCCGAGCCCGTTCTGCATCCTCGACGAAGTCGACGCCGCCCTCGACGAGACCAACGTCGAGCGCTTCCTGCGCGTGCTGCGGGACTTCACCGGCGAGACGCAGTTCTGCATCGTGACCCACCACAAGCGCACGATGGCGGAGTGCCAGGTGCTCTACGGGATCACCATGCAGCGGCGCGGCGTCAGCTCGCGCATCGCGGTCGCGCTGCACGAGGTCGACACCATCCAGGACGGCGGCGCGCCTACAGCGCAGCAGGACCCGGCGGCGAAGCGCCGGATCGCGGGCGAAGAGCAGGTCGGCTTCAAGTAGCGGCCGACCGGCCCATGGCCGCTGCTCGGCTCGCCGCTGCATGCGGCGCGCCTGTGTCGCGTCCGCTGCGTTGTTGGCGGCGACGCTGCGCGGCACGATGGTGGCATGCGTCACCTCCTGCTGCTGCTGGTCTTGCTGGCCGCCTGCTCTTCGCCGCCGTCGTTCGTCGCCGAGCGGTTCGCGCCCTTCGAGGCCGACCTGCGCGACTACGCGTGGCGGCAGATCGAGGACATGGGCGTGCCGGGCGTCTGGATCGCGCTGCTCGAGGTCGATCCGACGACAAGCGAAGAGCACCTGTGGGCCGACCACCTCGGCGCGCCGGTCAACAGCTACCCACCTGCGCACGCTCGGACGGTGGTCGCGACGCACCGGGTCGCGTCGATCAGCAAGCTGTTCACCGACACGGCGGCGATGGTGCTCGTCGAACGCGGCGAGCTGGACCTCGACGCGCCGATCCAGACCTACCTGCCGGAGTTCGCGCCCGAGGACCCGTACGGCGTCCCGATCACGCTGCGCCTGTTGATGGGCCACCGCGCCGGGCTCGTGCGCGAGTCCCCGGTCGGGCACTACTTCGACCCCGACGAGCCGACGCTCGCGGCGACGGTCCAGAGCCTGAACGAGACCAAGCTGGTGCACCGGCCCGGCACCGAGTTCAAGTAGTCCAACCCCGGCATCGGCGTGGTGGGAGAAGTGGTCGCGCGCGTCACCGGCAGGTCGTTCGAGGACGCGGCGCGTGAGCTGGTGCTCACGCCGCTCGGGTTGTCGGACTCGGACTTCGCACCGCGCAGAGACCTCGTGTCGCGTCAGGCGTACGGGGAGATGTGGACCTACGACGGCCGCGACGTCCCGACGCCCGGTTGGCGCTTCGGCTACGTGCCCGCGGCGGAGCTGCGCAGCACGACCGTGGACCTGGTGCGGTTCGCGCGCAGCTGGTTCCCGGGCGCGCCCCGACGCGTGCTGAGCAAGGCCGCGCAGGAGCGCATGTGGGCGCTGCCCGACGGGCAGTCCCGCGGCTGCGGGCTCGGCTTCTTCGTCCGCCGCATGGACGGCCACCTGCGCGTCGGACACGGAGGCGCCGTCTACGGGTTCGCGTCGACGCTGGCCGCGCTGCCCGAGCAGGGCCTCGCCGTCGCCGTGGTCTGCACCAAGGACTTCGCCAACTCGGTGTCGGACGCGATCGCGGACCGCGCGCTCAAGGCCGCGCTCGCCAACCGCCGCGGCGAGACGCTGCCGCCTGCCGAGCGCCCGGCGCCGCTCGGCGTCGCGCGCGCGCGCGAGCTCGCGGGAACGTGGCGCTGCGGCGACAACTGGGTGCAGCTCTACGAGCGCGACGGCGAGCTCTTCTACGATCCGAACATCGGGGTGCGCACGCGGATGCGCGTCGACGCCAAGGGCGTGCTCGTCGCCTACGACGCGCTCGGCATCGGCGGCGCGCGGCGGCTGGAGGTGCGGCCTGGCGGCACGCTCCACGACGGCGAGGTGGAGTACGTGCGCGACCCGTCGGTGCCAGCACCCGCACCTGCCGAGCTGCTCGAGCTGTTGGGGGAGTACGGCTGGGACCACAACACCCTGATCGTCTACGAGGACCAGGGCCGGCTCGGCGTGCTGATCGAGTGGGTCGTGCGCGACCTGCCCGACCTCGAGGAGAAGGACCGCTACAGCTTCCCGCCGGGCATGTACCACGACGACGAGCTGCAGTTCGTCCGTGGTGACGACGGCGCGGTCGTCGCCGTCCTGGTCGGCGGCGCGCGCTTCGAGCGCCGCCCAGGACCTTCTGCGGGCACGTTCCGGATGCAGTCGGTGCGCCCGGTCGACGAGCTGGTCCAGGCGGCGCGCGTCGCCGAGCTGCCCGCGCGGCTCGCAGAGGGGCGCCGCCGCCACGACCTCGTCGACCTGCGCGCGGTCGAAGGCGGCGCCGGCCTGCAGTTCGACATCCGCTACGCGACGACCAACAACTTCCTCGGCGCCAAGGTCTACGACCGACCGGTCGCCAAGCTGCAGCGGCCTGCCGCCGACGCGCTGCTCCGCGCGCACCGCGCGCTCGCAGCGCACGGCGTCGGGATCCAGGTCTTCGACGCCTACCGACCGT
This sequence comes from Luminiphilus sp., assembly GCA_041236755.1. Taxonomy (GTDB): domain Bacteria; phylum Planctomycetota; class UBA1135; order UBA1135; family UBA2386. The sequence goes on from JBERSB010000479.1 coordinate 8,232, forward strand.
GGTGGGTGACCAAGGTGTTCTGGGACGCTGCACCTCGGCACCAGAAGCTGTTCGTCGCCGACCCGATGCGCGGCTCACGGCACAACCGCGGCTGCGCGGTCGACGTGACGCTCTACGACCTCGAGACCGGCGCGCCGATCGAGATGCCGTCGGGCTACGACGAGTTCACGGCGCGAGCCTACCCGGACTATCCCGGCGGCACCTCGCGCCAGCGCTACTACCGGGAGCTGCTACGCCGCGCGATGGAGGACCAGGGCTTCCGCGTCTACGAGCACGAGTGGTGGCACTTCGACCACGAGGACTGGCGCGAGTACGCGGTCGGCAACGAGCCGCTCTAGCGGCCGCAGCCCGCGCCGCAGCGCAGGTTGCCGAGGTGTGCTGCGACGAGCAGGGCGCCGCCGGCCATGGTCAGGATGCTGGCGGCCGGCACGCGCAGGCTGGACTCGCCGGAGCCGGGGTCGACGACGAGCGTGGGGCAGCAGTCGTGGCAGGTCTCGCAGGCGTGCTCGGCGGCAGGTGTCGTGAGCTCCACGAAGGGCAGCCCCGTGCCCAGCGCGACGAGCGCCATGCCGCCGAAGCCGGTTGCAGCGATCCAGCGGCGGCCGTGCGCACGCAAGCCGGCGCGGAGCGCGAGGGCGGCCACCGGCAGGACCAGCGCCGCGATCGCGAGGTGGGTCCCCGGGTGCACCCAGAGGCCGCCCAGCGCGGGCGCGACCAGCAGCACCAGCGGGGCGCACAGGCAGTGGAACGCGCAGGCGATCGAGGCGATCGCGCCGGTGCGGTCGAGAGCTTCGACAGGGACGTGCTTCATCGATGACCAGGTGCCGGTGCTGCCACGCGGGTTCCTCGGATTTCCGGATGCCGGTCGCCGAGCCGCGGCAGGCGCCCAAGGCACCGCAGGGACGCGCCCGCTGCTGTGGGGAAACGGCGTCGCGAGCGGCCGGCGTCGCAGCCACCGTGGTAGACTGCCCTGCCCATGGCATCGATCCTGTTCCTCCGCTGGCTGACCCTCGGGTTGCTGGTGTGCGCCGCTGCTGCGCAGGCGCCTCGGTCCGAGGGGACCGTCGCGGCTCCGCAGCGTCTCGGAGCGGTCTACCTGGAGCGCCTCGAGGTCAAGCTCGCCGAAGGCTCGGGCGCCGAGCTGGTCGACGGCCGGCTCGTGTCGCGCACCGGCGTCGACCTCTCCGCTGTCGGCCGCTGGTTCGCCGAGGCCGACGTGCGTCCGCTGGTCTACAGCGTGCCGCGCGACGTGCTCGATCGCTGGCACGCGCACGCGTGCGCGGTGCTGCCCGAGCACAACCGGCCGGGCCACCTCGGGCTCTGGTTCAAGCTGACGGCGCGCGATCCCGCGAGCGCCGAGCGCCTGCGCACAGCCCTGGCCGAGGAGCCGCTGGTCGAGCACGTCTACCACGAGCCGGTGCTCTACCCGGCGACGTGCGGCGGCGATCTGCCGCCGACGACGCCGTCGTTCGTGTCGCAGCAGCTGTCCCACGCGCCGTCGCCGCTCGGCCACGGCGTGCGCGAGGCGGCGGGCATCCTCGGCGCGCGCGGCCAGGGCGTCGGCATGCGCATGATCGAGAACGGTTGGGTGTGGGACCACGAGGACCTCTGCCAGGTCGTGCAGGCGAACGTGATCGGCGCGATGACGCCGATGATCATGCCGGACTCGAACCACGGCATCGCCGGCGCCTCGATCGCGTTCGCCGACCGCAACAGCTACGGGATCACGGGCGTCGCCGACGAGGTCTCCGTGCTGCTCGCCGGCATCAACGTCAACGGCGGCTACGCCAACGCGATGGCGCTCGCGCTCCAGAACAGCCAGCCCGGTGACGTGGCGCTGATCGTCATCATGATCCTGGTGCCGTCGTTGGGGCCCGGCTCGTGGCTGCCGCTGGAGTTCCTGCAGGCCAACTTCGACGCGACGCTGACGGCGACGGCCAACGGCATGCACGTCGTGATCCCAGCGGGCAACGGCAACCGGGACCTCGACGACCCCGCGCTGCTCGGTCGCTTCGACCGCAACTTCCGCGACTCGGGCGCGGTCATCGTCGGCGCCAGCAAAGCCGGCCTGCTCGAGAAGGCGGTCTACAGCAACTACGGCTCGCGCATCGACGCGCACAGCTGGGGCGACCAGGTGCTCGCCTGCGGCTACGGCACGATCTTCTGGCCGAACAACGACCTCAGGCAGGCCTACACGGCGTCGGGCACCGGCACGTCGTCGGCGACCCCGCACATCGCGGGCGTGGTCGCAGCGCTGCAGGGCGCGGCGCGCCGACAGCTCGGCCAGCCGCTCAGCAACCAGGAGGTCCTCAACCTGCTGCACACGGTCGGGCCGCTGACGCCGGACATCATCGGGCGCCGGCCGGACCTGCCCGCGATGATGCAGCAGCTCGGCGCGCTCGACGGCCTGTCGGTCGCGGAGCCCGACGTGCCCGTCGGCGGCACGATCGTCGCCGACATCGACGGCCCGGCGGGCACGATCGCGGCGCTGTTCGGCAGCTTCGGCACGGCGACCGTGCCGCTCGGCTTCAACCGCGACATCCACCTGGACCTGCTCTCCTACGGCTCGCTCGGCGGCTTCTTCCTGAACGGCAGCCCGGCGCAGTACACGCTCAACGTGCCGGGCAACGCCGCGCTCGAGGGCGTCGACCTCTACCTGCAGGCGGTCCGCCTCGGGGCGGGCGGCGCGCTCTACGTGACCAACAGCTGCCAGGTCTCGATCCTGTGAAGGCCGGGTCGCGGCGTCGGCGACGCCTGGTGTTCGTGGCGCTGCTGCTGGGACTGGTCGTCGGCGCCGTAGAGGCCGGCGGCTTCGCGACCTGGTGGGCGCTGACGGGGCAGCCGTTCTCCTGGTCGGCCGCTGCCCAGCTGCGCGCTGCGGTGACCGGCGAGGAGCAGGGCGCCGAGGCGGGCGTCGTGGACGCCGCGACCAACCCGGGCATGACCCTGCACCCGTACTTGGGCTTCGTCGCGAGCCACGAGCTCGGCGAGCAGCAGGACTTCGCGGTCAACGACTACGGCTACATGGACACCGAAGCGCCGGTGCAGCCGCGTCGCGAAGACCGCTACGTCGTCGGGGTCACCGGCGGCTCGGTCGCGCTGATGATGGTCCTGTTCGCCGAGGACGTGCTTCGCCGCGAGCTCGCGCGCAGTCCGGTCACAGGCGGCCGCGAGGTGCAGATCGTCTGCATGGCGCTCGGCGGCTACAAGCAGCCGCAGCAGCTGGTCTCGGCGCAGCTGGCGCTGCTGCGCGGCGGGCACTTCGACCTCGTGCTCAACCTCGACGGCTTCAACGAGGTCGCGCTGGTCCAGGCCAACCAGGACCAGGGCGTGCCCGGGTGGTTCCCCAACCGGTGGGGTGCGTTGATGGACCGCGCGCCGACGCCGCCGCAGCTGCTGCGCATGGGCCGGTTGGCCGCCGAGCGCGAGGCGCGGGCGTCCGCGGCGCGGTCGGCCGACGCGGTGTGGTGGTCGCCGACCCTGCAAACCGTCTGGCTGGTCGCGGACCGGCGCGCCGAGGCGCGCTCCGCGTCGCTGGCGGCCGCGGTCCTCGACGCCGCCGAGGTGCGCTCGTTCGCGGCGGTCGGGCCGGGCACGGAGGGGCGCGACGGCGACGCGTCCCGCGCCGAGATGGTCCAACTCTGGCGCCGCGCGTCGCTGCAGCTGCGCACGCTCGTCGAAGACGCCGGCGGCCGCTACTTCCACTTCCTGCAGCCCAACCAGTACGTGCCCGACGCAAAGCCGATCGGCACAGAGGAGGCCGCGGTCGCGATCGCGGACGGCGAGGGCTCGTTCCGTCCGTGGGTCGAGCACGGCTACCCGCTGCTGCGCGCCGCGGGCGCCGAACTGCGCAGCGACGGCGTCGCGTTCACGGACCTGAGCGGAGTGTTCCGCGACCACCCGGAGCCGCTCTACGTGGACACCTGCTGCCACGTCGGCCGTCGCGGCAGCGAGCTGCTCGCCGCCGCCGTGTCTGCGGCCGTGCGCGCGCAGCTCGACCTCGAGGGATTCGTGCCCGAAGCGCTCACCGTGACGCCGTCGCCGGTGGTCTTGAGTTCGCCTGTCGAGCAGGTCCAGCTGCGGGTGTCGGCCGCGGCCGACGGCGGCCGCGAAGTCGACGTCGCAGCGCGCGGCATGGGGACCCGCTACGAGGTGCGCCCGCGCGGAGCCGTCGCGGTCTCGGCTACGGGCTCGGTGCGCGCGCTCCGGCGCGGCCGCGCAGAGCTCGAGGTCCACGCGCCCAAGGGCGCTGCCCAGGCCGTGGTCGAGCTGCAGGCGAGCTGGCCCGACGTCCTGGTGCTGGACGACGCGCCTCGCGGGGCGCCCGCGCTGCGGCTGGTCGGCGACGCCGGCGACGCCCGCCCCGAGGTGGCGGTGCAGGGTCTGCCCGAGCAGGGCTTCCGCCTGCTCGCCGCGTCCGCCGAGCCGCTGCCGGCACAGACGCCGCCGGGGCAGGAGGCGTTCGGTGTGGCGTCTACGCTGTTGGGCGCAGCGGGGGCCGCCGTGGCTGCGGCTTCGCCTGCGGCCGTGCCCAGCGGCGGCCGCCCGCTGTTCTTGCGGGCCTACGTCGTCAACGGCGAGGGTCGCGTGGCTGCCGCCAGCAACATGCTCGTGCTGACGCGCGATTGAAGGGCGCAGAGGGCGGCCGCGCAGGCTTTTTGCAGTGGAGGCGGCCCCGGCGGCGCCCTAGACTATTTCCCCTCAAACTGCCCCCTGGAACCGCCTGACGCCGCCTCCCAGATGACTGACCAAGTTGCCCCCAAGACCGCCAAGCTGAACCTCGGAGACCAGGAGATCGAGCTGCCGATCATGGTCGGGAGCGAAGGCGAGGTGGCGATCGACATCCGCAAGCTGCGGGCGACGACGGGCGCGGTGACGTTCGACCCGGGCCTGGGCAACACCGGCTCGTGCGAGTCCCGCATCACGTTCCTCGACGGCGAGCAGGGCATCCTGCGCTACGGCGGCTACCCGATCGAGGAGCTGGCCCAGAACTCGAGCTTCGTCGAGGTCATGTGGCTGCTGCTGCACCAGGAGCTGCCGAGCGCCGCGCAGCTGGAGCAGTTCACGCACGACGTGACCTACCACACGATGCTCCACGAGGACCTCAAGCGGCTGTTCGCCAGCCTGCCCAAGGCGGGGCACCCGATGGCCGTGTGCGCGGCCGCCGTCGGCGCGCTGTCGACCTACTACCAGAAGGCCGGTCCGCAGACCAAGGAGCAGAACTGGATCGACGCGATCCGCCTGCTCGCGAAGATGCCGACCATCGCGGCCTACAGCTACAAGCACTCGATCGGCCAGCCGTTCATGTATCCGCGGAACGACCTCGGCTACGCGGCGAACATCCTGCACATGATGTTCGCGACGCCGTGCGAGGACTACGAGCCGAACCCGGTGATCGCCAAGGCGCTCGACCTGCTGCTGATCCTTCACGCCGACCACGAGCAGAACTGCTCGACCAGCACGGTGCGCACGGTCGGCAGCTCGGGCGCCAACCTGTTCGCCAGCGTCTCGGCGGGGATCTCGGCGCTCTGGGGGCCGCTGCACGGCGGCGCGAACGAGGCCGTGATCAACATGCTCGAGTCGATCCGCGACGGCGAGCGCTCTGCGAAGGAGTTCATGGAGCTCGCCAAGCAGAAGGACAGCGGCGTGCGCCTGATGGGCTTCGGCCACCGCGTCTACAAGAACTACGACCCGCGCGCGCTGATCCTCAAGCAGGCGTGCTACGACGTGCTCGGCGAGCTCGGCCAGAAGGACCCGCTGCTCGACATCGCGCTCGAGCTCGAGCAGATCGCGCTCAGCGACAGCTACTTCATCGACCGCAAGCTCTACCCCAACGTCGACTTCTACTCGGGCATCATCTACAAGGCGCTCGGCATCCCGTCGGACATGTTCACCGTGTTCTTCGCGATCGGCCGCATGCCCGGCTGGATCTCGCAGTGGCTCGAGTACCAGGGCGACGCCGCGGCGCGCATCACGCGGCCGCGCCAGATCTACCAGGGCAGCAACGAGCGGCCCTACAAGCCCTGCGACCAGCGCTGAGCGCGGCGGGCTTCGAGTTCTCCCTCGGCCGCCGCTAGCATGGCGCGCGATGCACCGCGCGCCCAACGTGATCGTCCTGCTCCTGCTCGCCGCGCTCTGCGCGGGAGCTGTGGCCCAGCAGCGTCCCAACGTCGTCTGGCTGGTCGTCGAGGACATGAGCCCGTGGCTGGGCTGTTACGGCGACGACACGGTGCCGACGCCGAACTGCGACCGGCTCGCGCAGCAAGGGGTGCGCTACACCAACGCGTTCGCGACCTCGCCGGTCTGCGCGCCGGCGAGGTCGTCGCTGATCACCGGGATGTACGCCACGCGCATCGGCACGATGCAGATGCGCAACAACAATCCGAGCAAGGCCGCCGTCGCGAAGGACCCGGACGCCTACAAGGACATCCCCGGCTACCAGGGCGTGCCGCCGGCGTTCGTCCGGTGCTTTCCCGAGCTGCTGCGCGCGCAGGGCTACTACTGCACGAACAACGCCAAGAAGGACTACCAGTTCCAGGAGCCGGGCACGGTCTGGGACCAGTCCAGCGGCAGCGCACACTGGCGCGGCCGCGCAGAGGGCCAGCCGTTCTTCGCCGTGTTCAACCACGGCGGCACGCACGAGAGCGGCGCGTTCCCGAACCGAAAGCCCAGCCCCGACGCGGTCGCGCTCGAGGACGTGCCGGTGCCGCCGATCTACCCCGATACGGAGAACGTGCGCGCGGCGCTGAAGCGCACCTACGACAACATCGCCGCGATGGACCGCTGGGTCGGCAAGAAGCTCGACGAGCTGGAGCGCGCCGGGCTGCTGGAGAGCACGGTCGTGATGGTCTACAGCGACCACGGCGTCGGCCTGCCCCGCGGCAAGCGCTCGTGCTACGACACCGGCACCCGCGTGCCGCTGCTGGTCCGCTTCCCGGACGGACGGCGCGCGGGCGAGGTCGAGGACCGCGTCGTGCAGTTCGTCGACTTCGGGCCGACGGTGCTCTCGCTCTGCGGTGTCGCGCCCGACGAACGCCTCGACGGCGTGCCGTTCCTCGGCCCGCACGCGCGGCAGGGCGGCCGACACGCATACAGCCACGCCGACCGCTTCGACGCGGTCTACGACCGGCAGCGCAGCGTGACCGACGGCCGCTTCCGCTACGTGCGCAACTACGTGACCGACCAGCCCTACCTGATCGCCAACGCCTACCGGGAGCGCATCCCCATGACGGCGGACCTCTACGCGCTGCGCGGGCGCAATGACGTGCCCGCACCGCAGTGGCAGTTCGCGGCGACGTCGCGTCCGCCCGAGGAGCTCTACGACAGCCAGCTGGACCCGTGGGAGACCATCAACCTGATCGACCGTCCGCTCGCCCTGGCGGTCGCCGAGCCCCTGCGTCAGCGCCTCGAGCGGTGGATGGAGGAGACGGGCGACCTCGGGTTCGTGCTGCCCGAGACGAAGCTCGTCAAGGAGCACATCTATCCGCCCGACGGCGTGCAGCCGAAGACGCCGCCTGCCCGGGTGATGACCGAGACGAGCAAGGACGCGCACCGGGTGACGATCACGTGCGAGGAGCCCGGCGCGTCGATCGGCTACCGGCGTCTGCCGCTGGGTGACGACAAGCGGTGGCGGGTCTACAGCGGCCCGGTCGCGCTGGACGGCGGCGGCGCGCTCGAGGTGCTGACGCACAGGATCGGCTGGAAGCCCACGCGGACCCGCCACCAGCTCGGGTCCCGCCCAGCGCAGCAGCGCAGGGCGAAGCCCAACGTCGTCGTGTTCCTGGTCGACGACCTCGGCTTCATGGACATCGGCGCCAACAACCCCGACTGCCTCTACGACACGCCGAACATCGACCGCCTCGCGAAGAGCGGCATGCGCTTCACGGACGGCTACGCCGCGTGCCCGGTCTGTTCGCCGACACGGTTCTCGTTGATGACGGGGCGCTACCCGTCGCGCGCCGATGCGACCAACTACTTCATGGGGCGCCGCGCGGAGACCTACCGGCCCGCCGAGGCCAAGGACCGGATGGAACTCTCCGAGCGCACCATCGCCGAGGAGCTGAAGGACCGCGGCTACGACACCTTCTTCGCTGGCAAGTGGCACCTGGGACCGAGCGAGGAGTTCTGGCCGGAGAAGCAGGGCTTCGACGTCAACAAGGGCGGCTGGAGCAAGGGCGGACCGTACGGCCCCGGCAAGTACTTCGTGCCCTACGGCAACCCGCGCCTCGAAGACGGCCCCGAAGGCGAGCACCTGCCGGCGCGGCTGGCCGACGAGGCGTGCCGCTTCGTGGAGGAGCACAAGGACGGGCCGTTCCTCGCGTACCTGTCCTTCTACTCGGTGCACACGCCGCTCGTCGGGCGCAAGGACCTGATCGAGAAGTACCGCGCGCGCATCGCGGCGCGGCCGCTCGAGGGCCCCGAGTTCGGCGCCGAAGAGCAGGTGTTCTTGAGCAAGAGCCGGCGGCGCGTGCGGCTCGCGCAGCGGCACGCGACCTACGCCGCGATGGTCGAGGCGATGGACCTCGCCGTCGGCCAGGTGCTCGACAAGCTCGCCGCGCTCGGCCTCGAGGACGACACCATCGTCGTGTTCACGTCGGACAACGGCGGCCTGTCGACCAGCGAGGGGTCGCCGACCAGCAACCTGCCGCTGCGCGGCGGCAAGGGCTGGATGTACGAGGGCGGCATCCGCGAGCCCTGGATCTGGCGCGTGCCCGGAGTCACCGCGGCCGGCAGCACGAGCGCGACGCCCATGTGCAGCGTCGACCTGCTCCCCACCGTTCTCGAGCTGACCGGGGCGCAGCCGGTCGCGCACCCGATCGACGGCGTCAGCGTCGCCGCGGCGCTCCGCGGGGGCGAGCTCGAAGAGCGACCGCTGTTCTGGCACTACCCGCACTACGGCAACCAGGGCGGCTTCCCGGCCGGCGCCGTGCGGCTGGGGGACTACAAGCTGATCGAGCGGCTCGAGGACGGCCGCCTGCACCTCTACAACCTCGCAGCAGACATCGGCGAGCGCGACGACCTCGTCGACCGGGAGCCGGCGCGCGCCAAGCAGCTGCGCGCGCTGCTGCACGCGTATTACAAAGAGGTCGACGCGAAGTTCCTCCGGCCGCGCGACGGCCGCGAGCCCTGGCGTCCGTTCTAGCTTCCACGGCCGCTACGGCCGTCGACGCGCCTCCTCGGCGAGCAGGCGCGGAATGATCGCGCGGAGCCGCGCGGCGCGATTGCGCGGGTCGGGGTGGGTGCTTAGGAACTCCGGGCCGCTGCTGCCGAGCGCGGCCATGCGCTCCCAGAGCTTGGGCGCCTCCCAAGGATCGAAGCCCGCGCGGATGGCGAAGCGGATGCCGTCTTCGTCGGCCTGCGTCTCGTGGTCGCGGCTGTAGGGGAGCAGCACGCCGTACTGCGCGATCCCGCCGAGCGCGGCCATCGTCAGGCCCTTCTCCTGCGTGTCCATGTCGGACAGGTCGAGGCCCGCGTCCGCGACCGCCATCACGACGTTGCCGATGGTGTTCTGCGTCATGCGGACGCCGCCGTGCCGCCGGGTCGCGTGCGCGACCTCGTGGCCCATCACCGCAGCGAGCCCGTCGATGTTCTGCGTGATCTCGAGGATGCCCGTGTAGACCGCGATGCGGCCGTTGGGCAGGCAGAAGGCGTTCGGCACGTCGTCGGCCTTCAGCAGCCTGGCCTCCCATGGGAAGTCCTCGCCGGCGACCGCGGTGATGCGACGCGCGACCTCCTGCACCATCTCGTAGTCGGCGCCCTCGCGCACGATCGGATACTGGCTGGTTGCCTCGTCGTAGGCCTGCAGGCTGATCGGCTCGAGCTGTTCGTCGGTGTAGATGTTCAGGGAACCGCAGCTCGCCAAGAGCAGCGAACCCAAGAGCCCGGACCGCGCGAAATTCCGCATGGCGTCATGCTACGCCACGTGAGCTGAAATGGTCTCCCGGAGAACGCGGCGCGCGGCTGCTCGAACTTGCGTCCGCCCAGGGCGTGTCCGATGCTCTGCGGATGCAATCTGATCTGGTCATTGTCGGCGGGGCCCGGACCGCCATGGCGGAGTACTCGGGGACCCCGGGCTTCGGCAAGTTCAAGGACGTCTCGGCGCTGGATCTCGGCGCGCACGCCGCCAAGGCCGCGCTCGAGCGCGCGGGCGTCACGCCGGAGCAGGTGGACGAGACCTTCGTCGGCAACGCGTCGCAGTCCAGCAGCGACGCCATCTACGGCGCGCGCCACGTGGCGCTGAAGGCGGGCGTGCCGCACACGAAGCCGGCGCTGACCGTGAACCGCCTTTGCGGCTCGGGCATCCAGTCGGTGGTCTCGGCGGCGCACGCGATGATGCTCGGCGAGGCCAAGCTGTGCCTCGCCGGCGGCATGGAGAACATGAGCCAGGTGCCGCACGTGATCCGCGGCGCGCGCGAGGGGTTCCGCTTCGGCATGGAGCCCAAGATCGAGGACCTGCTGTTCGCGGCGCTCTACGACCCGTTCTGCAAGTTCTTCATGGCGCAGACCGCCGAGAACGTCGCCAAGAAGGTCGGCATCTCGCGTGAGGAGCAGGACGAGTACGCGCTGCGCAGCCACCAGCTGGGCGCGGCCGCGGTCAAGGCCGGCAAGTTCGCCGCCGAGATCGCGCCGATGACGGTCACCAAGGGTCGCAAGGAGTTCGTCGTCGACACCGACGACCACATCAAGCCCGAGACGACGCTCGAAGCGCTGCAGAAGCTGCGGGCCGCGTTCGGCAAGGAGGGCACGGTCACCGCGGGCAACGCGTCCGGGATCGTCGACGGCGCTGCGATGCTGGTCGTGACGACGGCCGATCACGCCCAGGAGCTCGGCCTGACGGTGAAGGCGAAGATCAAGTCGTGGGGCATCGCCGGCGTCGAGCCGGAGATCATGGGTATCGGTCCGGTGCCGGCGATCCAGCAGGCGTGCCAGAAGGCCGACCTGCAGGTCTCGGACCTCGACCTGATCGAGATCAACGAGGCGTTCTCGGCGCAGTACCTCGGCTGCGAGAAGGAGCTCGGCCTGGACCGCGACAAGTGCAACGTCAACGGCGGCGCCATCGCGCTGGGGCACCCGCTCGGGGCGACCGGCACCCGCCTGCTGCTGACGCTGGTGCGCGAGATGGAGGAGTCGGGCAAGGCGCTCGGCTGCGCGTCCGCGTGCATCGGCGGGGGCCAGGGCATCGCGATGATCCTCGAGAGGGCCTGAGCCGATGCGCGACGCCAAGATGACCTTCGACGGTCGGATCCTCTACCTGACCGAGGACGAGGCGCTGCTGAAGGCGCAGCTCTACGACGGCGTGGACCTGCCGGACGGCAAGGACCACAAGCTGATCGACAACATCTCCACCGACGAGCTGACGCCGGGTTGGGTCTGCTACTACTACGACGAGACGCTCGCGCGCTACTGCCTGGTCGGCCTGCGCGGCGGCCACGTCGAGCGGGACGCCATCAAGAACGGCCAGTTCTCGGTCGTGGTCAGCGGCGTCAGCAAGGGCTGCGGCAGCTCGCGCGAGACCGCGCCGTTCAGCGAACTCAAGGCGGGCGTGCAGCTGGTCATCGCCAAGAACATCGAGAAGATCTACGGCCAGAACTGCCAGAACATCGGGCTGCTCACGTCGACGGACTTCTCGCTGATCGACCGCATCAAGAGCGGCGAGGAGATCTCGATCGACGAGTTCACCTTGGGCCTCGACCCCATCGCGACCGAGATCGTGCGCCACGGCGGTCTGTTCGCCTACAACAAGGCGCGGCTCGCCGGCGACACCGCGCCGCCGGCGGTCGCGACCGCGGCGCGTCCGATGACGCTCTGCGAGAAGATCATCAGCCGCCGCGCGATCGCCGACGCCAAGACCGGGCAGCTCGGCATCGAGGCGGTGCAGCCGGGCGACGCGCTGTTCGTTCGCACCGACGTGCGGTTCAGCCACGAGTATGTCACGCCGATGGCCGAGGCGCTGTTCAAGATGGGCCTCGGCGAGGACGCCAAGGTCCACGACCCGGCGTCGGTCTTCGCGTTCCGCGACCACCTGACGTTCCTGGATCGGGTGATGCCGCAGAAGCACGTCGAGATGGGGCTGAAGGAGCAGGCGGCGTCGCTGGCGACGGTGCAGGAGTCGTTCACCAAGGCCCAGGACGTGCGCCTCTACGGTGAGGTCGAGCGCAACGGCAAGACGGTCGGCTCCGAAGGCATTTGCCACAACATCGTCATCGAGGACCTCGCCGAGCCGGGCCAGCTGGTCATCGGCACGGACAGCCACACCTGCATGGCGGGCGCGATCGGCTGCTTCGCGTTCGGCGTCGGCTCGACCGACATGGCCAACAGCTGGTTCACCAAGGACGTCCGGGTCAAGGTGCCCGAGTCCGTGCGCGTCAACCTCACGGGGCGGCTCTCGGACGGCGTCTGCGCCAAGGACGTCATGCTGCACCTGCTCAGCGACGCGTTCTTCAAGAGCGGCGACGGCATCGGCAAGGTGCTCGAGTTCGCCGGCGACGGCACGATGGCGCTGTCGCTCGACGAGCGCGCGACCTTGACCAACATGGCGGTCGAGGCCGGCGGCTTCACGGGGATCATCGAGGCGGACGAGGTGGTCGTCGACCAGCTCCACGGGCTGCGCGGGACGGACAGGGACCACCTGCGCGCGCAGATCGTGCGGGCGGACGAGGGCGCCAGCTACTGCAAGACCTTCGACATCGACCTGGGCGACGTCGCGCCGACCGTGGCGACGCCGGGCGACCCGCGCAACGGCGTCGCGCTCGCGGCCTTCCGCGAGGAGCACGGCGAGGTCGCCTGCCAGATCGCGTACGGCGGCTCCTGCACCGGCGGCAAGAAGGCGGACATGGACATGTACGCCGAGGTCGTGCGCAAGGCGACCGACAAGGGCCTGAGCCTCAAGGCGAAGACCTACATCCAGTTCGGCAGCCAGAAGATCCGCGACTACGCCGAGAAGATGGGCTACGTGCAGCTGTTCGAGGGTGCTGGCGTGGAGCTGATCGACCCGAGCTGCGGTGCCTGCATCAAGGCAGGCCCGGGCGTCTCGTTCACGCCCGACGAGGTCACGGTCTCGGCCATCAACCGCAACTTCCCGGGACGTTCCGGCCCGGGCCAGGTCTACCTCGCGAGCCCGTACGTGGTCGTCGCGAGCGCGTTCCTCGGCTACGTCGGCGGCCCCGACGAGCTGTAGCTGCGCTCCCGCCGCGGCGGCCGCGCCGCTACGCTGCTGCCATGAGCGAGCAGCCCACGGACTCCCGACGCGCGTGTGTCACCGGCGGCCTCGTGGGCGCTGCCGGCGGCGTGGTCGCGGCGTCCGCGGCGGGTGTGCTGGCGCGCCCCGGCGCTGCGGCGAGCGGCGTGCCCGCCGACGGCCAGGGCAGAAAGCGCGTGATGTGGCGGCTGGCGTCGGGCTTCCCGCGAACGCTGGACGGCATCTACGGCGTCGCCGAGCGGCTCTCCGAGCGCGTCGCCGCGATGACCGACGGCGCGTTCCAGATCCGCTGCCACCAGGCCGGCGAGTTGGTGCCGGCACCTCAGGTGCTCGACGCCGTGCAGCAGGGCTCTGCCGAGATCGGGCAGACCGCGGGCTACTACTACACGGGCAAGAACCCGGCGTTCGCCTTCGACACCTGCATCCCGTTCGGCCTGACGGCGCGGCAGCAGGAGGCGTGGCTCGAGCAGGCCGGCGGCCGCGCCCTGCTGCGGGAGGTCTTCGCCGAGTTCGGCGTGCGCAACTACTCGTGCGGCAACACCGGCGCCCAGATGGGAGGCTGGTTCCGCGAGACCATCGACACCGCGGCCGACCTCAAGGGTCTGCGCATGCGCATCCCCGGGCTCGGCGGCAAGGTCATGGACCGCCTCGGCGTCAGCGTGCAGAACCTCGCCGCGGGCGACATCTACCCAGCACTCGAGCGGGGCGCGATCGACGCGACCGAGTTCGTCGGGCCCTACGACGACGAGAAGCTCGGCTTCCACGAGATCGCCAAGAACTACTACTACCCGGGCTGGTGGGAGCCGGGCCCGAGCCTCTCGTTCCTGGTGTCGCGCGCTGCCTTCGAGGCGCTGCCGCGCGAATACCAGGAGATCCTCGAGGCCGCGATCGCCCAGTCGGGCCAGTCGATGCTGCACCGCTACGACGTCGAGAACCCTCGCGCCCTCTCTCGGCTGCTCGAGCGCGGCGTGCAGCTGCGCAGGTTCTCCGACGACATCATGACCGAGGCGCGCGCGGCGTCGGTGGCGCTGGTGGACGACGAGGCGGCGCGAGACCCCGTCTATCGCAAGATCCGCGACCACTGGCGGACGTTCGCCGTCGAGTCGACGAAGTGGCTCGGCAGCAACGAGCTGGCCTACGCTTCGTTTGCGTGGGCGTGATCGCCTCTCGGCCAAGCCCCGGACGGCGTGCTCAGCGGTCCGCGATCAGGCAGGTCACGACCTCGGGGAACAGCGCGACGATCGCGAGGCCGAGCAGCTGGATGCAGATGAACGGCACCGCGCCGCGGTAGATGGCCGACGTCGGGATCTCCTTGGGCGCGACGCCGCGCAGGTAGAACAGCGAGAACCCGAACGGCGGCGTCAAGAAGCTCGTCTGCAGGTTCATCGCGAGCATCACAGCGAACCAGACCATCTCGTCGCCGACGATGCCCAGCGCCCGCGCCGCCGGCGCCACCAGCGGCAGCACGATGAAGGCGATCTCGAAGAAGTCGATGAAGAAGCCCAGCACGAACACCGCGAGGTTGGCGACCAGCAGCAGGCCGATCTTGCCGCCGGGCAGGTTCGTCAGGTGGTCCTCGATCCACAGGTCGCCGCCGAGCCCGCGGAACACCAGCGTGAACGCGGTCGAGCCGACGAGCAGGAACACCACCATGCTGGTGATGCGCAGCGTCGACTGCATCGTCGTGCGCAGGTTCTCGAGCGTCAGGCGTCGGTTGGCGGCGGCGAGCCCCATCGCGCCGACGGCGCCGAGCGCGCCGGCCTCGGTCGGGGTGGCGACGCCGGCGAAGATGCTGCCGAGCACGATCAGGATCAGCAGCAGCGGCGGCAGCAGGACGCGGGTCACCTCGCGGCCCAGGTTGGGGATCGACGCGCGCTCTGCTGCGGGAAGCGGCGGGGCAGCCGAAGGCTTGCGCCAGGCGATCAGAGCAACGTATCCCGCGTAGAGCAGCGCGAGCATCAGGCCGGGCAGCAGGGCGCCGACGAACAGCGCGCCGACGCTCTCTCCGAGCTGGTCGGCGAGCACCACGAGCACGATGCTCGGCGGGATGATCTGTCCGAGCGTGCCGGCCGCGCAGATCACGCCCGTCGCGAGCGGGGGGCTGTAGCGGTAGCGGCTCATGATCGGCAGCGAGATCAGGCCCATCGCCACGACCGAGGCGCCGACCACCCCCGTCGCCGCGGCGAGCAGGGCGCCGACAAAGACGACCGCCAGCGCGAGTCCGCCGGGCCTGGACCCGAACAGGAGGCCGATGGTGTGGAGCAGGTCCTCGGCGAGGCGCGAGCGCTCCAGCATCGTGCCCATGAAGATGAAGAACGGGATCGCCAGCAGCACCTGGTTGGCCATCACGCCGAACACCCGCTCGGGGAACAGCTCCAGATAGGCGCTCGGGAACACGTCGCCGAGCAGCGCGAGCGCGCCGAACGTCATCGCGACGCCGCCCAGCACGAACGCCACCGGGTAGCCGACGAAGATCAGCAGGAACAGCGCCAGGAACATGACCGGCGCCAGCGGGTCAGCTCCCATCGCCCGCCTCCTCCGTCGGTGCTGCCTGGTCCGGCGGGTCGTCGAGGTCGCCGGTCAGCGCGGCTGCGCGGTGGACGGCCTCCGAGACCCCCTGCAGCATCAGCAGCGTGAAGCCGATCGGGATGACCGGCTTGATCGGCCACCGGGGCAGGCCGCCGGGGTCGTTCGACCACTCGTTGCTACGCCAAGACTCGAGCACGAAGTCGAGGCTGAGCCAGACGGCGCAAGCGCACGCCGGGATCAGGAACAGCACCGCGCCGACGAGGTCGATCCAGCAGCGGGCGCGGGCGCCGAGTCCCCCGTAGAGCACGTCGACGCGCACGTGGGCGCCGCGCTTGAGCGCGTAGGGCGCGCCGAGCAGGAAGGCCGCGCCGAAGAAGTACCACTGCAGCTCGAGCAGCGCGTTGCTCGAGAGCTGCAGGCCGGCGTCGCGCTCCAGGTAGCGGGCGACCGCGTTGTAGGCGCCGACCAGCACCATCACGAGCAGGAGCCATCCCACGAACCTGCCGATGCGCTCGTTGCACGCGTCGATCCGTCTGGCGAGGCTCAGCAGCGTCGGCATGCCGCGCGTACCTTAGCCAGCTGAGCGGGCGGGCACGACAGGCGGCTGCCGGCGACTACGGCGCCTGCGGGCCCGCGCCGCGCGCGTCGTCGCGGCGGCGGCCGGCTGCGGGCAGCGCGCGAGATGCGCACGCGATCAGCAGGGTGGCGCAGGCCCCGCCGGCGACGAACACGCTGAGCGTCCACGCCGCCGAGACCCCGCGCAACATGCCGGGGCCGCGCGCCACGTGCAGCGCGAACGCCAGCGTCATGATCGCGGCGAGCAGCAGGCTCGCGGGGCGCACCGCGCGTCGTGTGGTCGCCGTGCCGGTCTCGGCGAGCGCCATCACCAGCACCAGCGCGCACGTGCACATGCACGTGAAGCCCGCAGAGGACTGCCAGGCCGGCGGGCCGAACACCTCGCCGAAGAGGCGCTCGAACCGCACCCGGACCCAGGGCTGGCTGGCGGCGACCACGCCGGTCACGGCGGCTGCGAACAGCGCCAGCCTGGAAGCGGCGCCGTCCGTCGGGCGTCCGAAGCGCCTGGGCTCGGAGGCGGAGAACCTCATCGTCGCCAAGGTAAGCCCGGGCCACTCCAGGCCAAGCCCCGCGCCGCCGCGCGGCTAGCGTCGTTCGGGGATCACGTGCGTGTTGTCGCCGCGCCCGCGCGCGCGCGTCCTGCGTTCGGCGGCAGCCGCCATCTCGGCGGCCTTCTTCCGCTCTTCGGGCGACGGCGTGTACTCGACGACGAGGTCGGCGATCACCGGCGTGACGATCCAGGTGAACGGAGACCAGCCGTACCAGTAATTCTCGGTGCTGCTCTGCACGAGGCGGACACGGCTGCCGCCGGACTCGGCGATCTCCGCGGTCGCTTCGTCGATCATCGTCTCTAGCGAGGTGCTGCCGACCAGCGGCAGCAGCACGCCCAGGTTGAAGCCGACGCTGGTCGTGGTCTTGACGAAGATTGGCTGCGCGCCGTCGTCGAGCACGCCGTTCCAGCGGGTCGCCGTGCTGTGGAAGGTGCACCCGGACAGGCAGATCGTGGCCGCGGCCGCAGCGCGACGGAGTCGGTGGTTCATGCGGGCAGGATCGCGACCCCGCGGGCGGCGCGCAACCTGCGGTGCGACCGGCCTCTCCAGCGCGCGACAAGCGCCGCCCGAAGGAGTGCCGAAAATGCCGATGTGACCGCACCGACCGAGGACCCCGAAGACGACTGGGCGCCGCTGTCGCCCGAGCAGCTGGCGATGCGGCCGGGCGAGCTGGTCGGCGAGGGGCGGGGGGTGAGCCACGACGAGCTGCTGGCGCTCTCGCCGCCGGCGCAACCGATGCGTGCGGAGCAGCCTTCAGGAGAGCCCGGTGCGCCGCCGGCGCCGACGGAGACGCCGAGCGAGCCTGAGGCGCCCGCTGACGCGGCGCCGAACGAGCGCGGCGAGCGCATGCTGCGCCGGCTGTTCGGCCGCGTCGCGAGGTCCGGGGACAGCGACAGCATCGTGACCACGCTGCAGCGCAAGGACGAGCGGTCGCGGCGGCAGCGCGAGCTCGCGGCGACGTGCGAGTCCGAGCTGCGGGGTCAGTTCGTGCGCATCGAGCCCAGGCAGGAGGAGGAGCACGAGCCTCCCGAGCTCGACGTCGACGCGCGCTCGGACCTCGACGCGCGCGAGCTCGAGCCCTGGTTCCTGGAGCTGCCCGAGTACGAGCAGCAGCGCCTCAGGAAGGTCTGGGCCGACGAGCGGTCTCGCTACGACTGGACGGGCAAGGCCGCGCGCACCCTGCTCGTGCGCGCAGCGGCCTACTCGGGCGCGATGTTCTTCGTCAACGCGGTGCTGATGACGTTTCTGACCGGCGACCTCCTGCGCGTGCTGTTCTACGTGCCGGTGGGCGCGGTCGCCGGCGTCGTGGCGACCCTGGTCGGCGGCACGCGGTTCCACTTCATGTGCGCGGGCGCGCTGGCGTTCACGCTGCTCGAGGGCGCCAACCTGCTGGCCAACCCCTTCATGTTCTACGGCCTCTTGCTGTCGATCTCGACGATGGGCCTCGTGGGACTCGATCGCGAGCTGCGCATGAGCGGCGGCCACCGCGACGACTGACGACGCTACGGACGCAACACGTGACGCAACGTCCCCGAGCACAATCCGCGGTGCACGGCCCGCTTGAAGCGGTCGGCGCTGACCAGCGCCCGCAGCGCGCGGTAGGGGAGCTTGCGCAAGAGGTGCAGCGGCCCCATGTGCATGCGCTCGAACAGCGCCTGCGAGCGACCCTGCCAGTAGGCGCGCCGGGTGAACCACGCAGCGCTGAGGCGGTCGCCACGGATCAGGTGTTCGACTTCGGCGCCCGGCGCGTAGAGCACGTCGTGTCCAGCGCGCTCGACGCGGTAGCACATCTCGATGTCGCCGTTGCTCAGCAGCAGGTCGCCGCGGCGGTCGAGGTTGGGCGCGAACGCGCCGCAAGCCCCGAACACGTGCTTGCGGAAGGCCATGTTGGCGCCGCGGGGGTAGTCGTCGTAGTGCAGCGCGCAGACCTGATCGCCGCGGTCGAACTCGCTGAGGTAGGTCCGCAGCCGCTCGTCGAGCCAGGCAGGCGGCGACGAGGTGAAGCGCGAAACGATCCTGCCGCCGACCGCCCCGGCGTCCGGGTGCTGGTCAAAGACCTCGAGCAGGGCCGACAGCCAGTGCACCGGCGGGATCGCGTCGTCGTCGAGGAACGCGGTGACGGCGCCGCGCGCCGCGTCGATGCCCGCGTTGCGCGCGAGGTTGAGGCCGGGCTCGGGCGCGTGCACGTAGCGGGCCTGCGCGGCGTTCTGGTCGCACCACGCGCGCAGCGCGCGGGCGTGCTCGTCGCGCGAGGCGTTGTCGACCACGATCACCTCGTAGTCCGCTGGCGGCAGGTCCTGCGCGAGCAGCGCGGCCAGGGTGAGGTCGATCTCGGGACCGCGGTCCTTCGTGGGCAGGATCACCGAGATGCGCATGGTCCGCGCCGCACAGTAGCCGCTGCAACCCGCCGTGCAAACCGCGCGGCCGATCCGATAGAAGGGGTCGCGGCATGAGGATCGCGCTCTGCAGCTACGAGCTCGCCGGGCTGCGCGGCGGCGGCATCGGCACCTACGTCGCAGAGGCGGCCAAGGCTTTGACTGCCGCGGGCCACGACGTCTGGGTGGTCACTGCGCGCGCCGGCGCCGAGGTCCTTGGCAGCGCGCCCGACGTCGGCGGCGCGAGCGTGCGCTAC
>JBERSB010000480.1:0-6425 GCA_041236755.1 Luminiphilus sp.
CCAGCGATCCGCGCCGCATCGGTCCGACCTGGGACCACGTGTGCCGGCAGACCGAGCAGGCGCGGCTGCTGGGGGGCTTCCCCGAGGCGGCCGTCGCGATCGGTGACGACGGCTCGGGCGACCGGCTGGTGCTGATGCTGCACGCAGCCGAGGGTCGCCTCGAGCTCGGCGTCTGGCGCCACGTGACGGGCGAGGTTGCCTGGATCGCGGCCGGCATCGAGGCGGTGTTCGCGCTGCGCTGAGCGCACCGTCGCGCGAGGGTCGCGCCGCGACGACTGCGTGACGGCTGCGTTCGGCCGGTCTACGCTGCGCACATGGCGCCGCGATCGGTCGACATGCTCTTCGGGACGGGCCGCGTCCGGCTGGACCTGCCGCCGTCGGTAGAGGTGCTGCGCGGCCCCGAGATCCCGCGCGCGAAGGATCCCGCGCACGCTGTCCGCGCCGCGCTGTCCGCGCCGATCGGCTGCGCGCCGCTGCGCGAGGTCGCCGCGCAGAAGCAGCCGCGCTCGGTCTGCGTCACGATGAGCGACATCACGCGGCCGGTGCCCAACGAGCTGTTGATCACCGCGATCCTCGAAGAGCTGAACGCGGTCGGGATCGAGGACGCCGCGGTCACGGTGCTGATCGCGACGGGAATGCACCGCCCGTCCACCGAGCGCGAGCGCCAGGTCATGCTCGGCGACGACCTGCTGCGGCGCGTCCGCGTCGTCGACCACGAGGCGGACCGGCTCGACACCCACGTCCGCGTCTGCGACGACCCGCCGGTCAGCGTCAACCGACTCTACGCCGAAGCCGACCTCAAGATCGTCACCGGGCTGATCGAGCCGCACTTCATGGCGGGCTACTCCGGCGGGCGCAAGGGCATCTGCCCGGGCCTGGTCGACCTGGAGACCGTGCAGCGCTTCCACGGCCACCGCACGATGGGGGACCCGGCCGCGACGGAAGGCCGCATGCAGGGCAACCCGTGCCACGAGATCGGCATGCAGGTCGCGCAGCAGGTCGGCTGCGACTTCCTCGTCAACGCGGCCATCACGCACGACCGCGAGCTGGCCGGCGTCTTCGCCGGCGACCTCGTCGCGGCGCACGAGGCGGGCTGCCGGCAGGTCGGCGCGTGGACTTCGGCCGTGGTCGAGCAGCCGTTCGACCTCGTGGTGACCTCGGCCGGCGGCTACCCGCTCGACGAGAGCTACTACCAGACGGTCAAGGGCATGGTCACGGCGCTGCCGGCGCTGCACGACGAGTCGGAGCTGCTGATGATGACGGCGTGCACCGAGGTCGGCTCGCCGGAGTTCACGGCGCTGATGCAGCGCTACGGCAACGACTACGAGGCGTTCCTGCGCGACATCGAAGCGAGCGGCCGCACCGAGAAGGACCAGTGGCAGTTCCAGATGCAGACGCGCGTGCTGCGGCGCATCGGCCAGGCGCGGCTGCTGCTCGCCAACGACGGGCTGCCGCTTCCGACCCAGCGCGGCCTCGGCGTGACGCCGTTGGGGGGCGAAGGCGACGTCGGCGCGCGCGTCCAGCGCCACCTCGACGCGTTCGTGGCGGCGCGGCCGGACGCGCGCGTCGCGGTCATCCCCGAGGGGCCCTACACGATGCTGCGCGCGTGAGCGCGGGGTGCGGCGTCAGCGGAAGCCGTACTTCTTCAGCCGCGCCTCGATGTAGCCCGTGCGGTAGGGATACGTGTCGAACAGGACCTCGGCGCCGTCGGTGAAGCGCGGGTCGCCCGTCGCGCGAAGCTCGCTCTCGAGCAGGTAACGCAGCTTGACCACCAGCTTGCGGTACTGCGGGTCGTTGGCGACGTTCGAGACCTGGTCAGGGTCGGCCCGGCAGTTGTAGAGCTCGACCGCCGGCCGCTTGCCGAAGCACAGCTCGTAGTAGCGCTCGCCGTCCTCGGACGTGCGGCCTGCGACGATGTGCGACTTGGTCGGGCCGTTGTCGCAGTCGGCGTGCACGTTCATCGGATGAGTCGCGTCCTCGGGCACGCCCGCCGGCCACCGCTCGGGCTCGAGGTTGAGCACGAGCAGCCACTCCGGCGTGCGGATGGCGCGCGACGGGTAGCCCGCCATCGAGGGGATCTTCTGCGCGGGCGTGTGGCGCTCGCGCCCGAACGTCACGAACGCGCGTCCCGCGCGGGAGCTGCCCGTCAGGATCGGCAGCAGGCTCTTGCCGGTCATCGTGCTGGGCGCCGCGACGCCCGCTGCCTCCAGCAGCGTCGGCGCCAGGTCGGTCAGCGAAGCGAACGACTCCACGACCTGCCCCGACGCGACCTTCTGCGGCCAGCGCACGGCGAGCGGGACGCGCGCGCCCCAGTCGTAGAGGTTGCCCTTGCACCGCGGGAACGGCATCCCGTGGTCCCCGGTCATCACGACGATGGTGTTGTCCAACTCGCCGCGCTCCTCGAGCAGCTTCAGCGCCTCGCCGACCTCGCGGTCCCAGCGCTGCACCTCGAAGTAGTAGTCGGCGATGTCGCCGCGCACGTCGTCGTGCTGCGGGAAGAACGCGGGCACGTGGACCTTTTGTGGGTCGATGCCGGACTCGCGGCCGCTGTGGCGCTTGTAGCCGCGGTGCGGGTCCGAGGTGCCGAACCAGAAGCAGAAGGGCTGGTCCTCGCTCTGCGCCTCGAGGAAGTCCTCGAAGCGGCTGTTCGGCCCGCACGGGTTCTCCCGGTAGCCGCCGGCGTTGGCCTTGCCCGGCCCCCAGGCCTTGCGCCAGTGGCCGATGCGGTAGCCCTGCTCGCGCAGGATGCGGACGAACGTCGGGTGCTCGACGGCGAGCGTGCTGTGCAGGTTCGCGCCTTCGCCCAGCCGGTAGAACGCCTGACCCGTCAGCACCGCGTTGCGCGAAGGCGTGCACGACGGGCTCGAGATGTAGGCGTGCTCGAAGCGCGCGCCCTCGCGGCACAGCCGATCGAACGTCGGCGTCTGCACGACCTCGTCGCCGTAGACGCCGGCGTGCGGCCAGCCCCAGTCGTCCGCCATCGCGAACAGGATGTTGGGTGGGCGCGCCTCGTCCTGGGCGACGGCGGCGGCCGACAGGTGCAGGGAGGCGAGCAGCAGCAGCGTGGCGCGGATCATCGGGTCGTCGCGGGAAGAGGAGCGGGAGCCTGGGCCCGCTCGGCGGCGGGCTTCGGCATGGTAGTCGCTGACAGCCACGTGCAACCATGCGCGCTCCGCGATCGAATTCGCCGGCGCGCGCGTGCTCCCATGACCGTCCCGACCACGACAGCCTCCGGCCCCGATCCGGCAGCCAGTCCCGGCTTCCTGCGGGCGCTGGGAGCGACGTGGCCCAGCTGGTCTGTAGCGATGCTGGCCGCGGCGCTGCTCGTCAACGGGCTCGCCTCTGTCTGGGACGCGCAGGGGCTGATGCACGTCGCCGTGTGGATCGTGCTCGGCCTCGTCGCGCTGCCGCTCTCGTTCGCAGCCTCGCTGGCCGCGGTCGGCGCTGCGCTGCTCGTGGTGCTGGCGGCGCTGTCGCTGCCCGCGCGGCTCGGCGGCAGGCGCGTCGGTCTCGGCGGCGTGGCGCGCGACGTGTTCGGCCTCGCCGGCAGCATCCTGCCGGATTACTGGGCCGCGCTCTGCGCGGTCCGGCGTCCGTGGCTTTGGGGTGCGGTGGTCGGCTACGTGCTCGGCATCACGGCGAGGCTGCTGTTGTCAGGTCTCGGTGGCGCCTGAAGGCTCGCTACTTCACCGCGCGTCGAGCCACTCGGTGAGGTCGTGCAGCGCGTGGCCGCGCGCGACCTCGGTCTCCTGGTAGACCTCGTGGAACAGGCCCGGGTAGTCGATCCACGTCTTGTCCTCGGCGCCGGCTGCGTCGAAGAACGCGCGCGTCACGGCGGCGTCGACGACCCGGTCGTCTCCGGCGGCCTGTAGCAGGAACGGGGCACGCAGCGCCGCTGCGCCTGCGAGCGTCTGCTCCTGCGCGCGCAGGCACTCGGTGTACCAGCGCGCGGTCGCGACGCGAACCAGCAGCGGGTCCTCGCGCAGGCGGCGTAGCGCCTCCTCGTCGTGCGTCAGGTCTCGCGCGGGGATCTCCGCAGGCAGCGTGAAGCTCGGCCACACGGCGGAGAGCAGGTGCGCGAGGCCGCGCTTCCACGCGGGCACCGAGACCGAGAACCGCAGCGCCGGGCTGCTCAGAACCAGGCCGCGCAGCGTCGGCGCGCGCGCGATCGCGAAGCGCGCGCAGATCAACCCGCCCTGGCTGTGGCCGAGCAGGAACGGCGCTCCGGGCCAGCGCTCGGCGAGCGCGTCGAGGCCCCACTGCACGTCGTCGAGGTAGTCGTCGAACGAGCGGACGAAGGCGCGGCGCCCTGCTGCTCGTCCGAAGCCGCGGTAGTCGACGCCGAGGCACGAGTAGCCGCGCGCGTTCAGCGCCTCGAACACGTGCTCGTAGCGGCCGGAGTGCTCGCCGAAGCCGTGCACGACCAGCACGGCGCCCCGGGCAGCGTCGACGGGCCGCCAGCATTCGAACAGCTCGGGCCTGCGCGGCACCGCTAGCGCTTGCTCGGGCGCGGGACGTGCTGGTCGATCAGCACGACGTTGCCGTCGGGGTCGATCAGCGTGATGCTCGCAGGCCCCGTGCTCTCCGGGTCCGCGCGGGACGCGAGCGCGACGCCGTCTCCGTCGAGCTTCTGCTGCAGCTCGCGGACGTCGGGGAACTGCTCTGGGTGGCGGCCGTCGATCGACCAGCCCGGGTTGAAGGTCAGCAGGTTGCCTTCGAACATGCCCTGGAACAGACCGAGCGTGGTCGTGCCGTTGCGCACGATCTGCCAGCCGCTCGCCGGGTCGCCGCCGACGGCTTCGAAGCCGAGCTTCTCGTAGAAGGCGCGCGAGGCCGCGAGGTCCTTGACCGCGAGGCTCACCGAGAACGTGCCGAGCGGCAGGTCGGAGCGGATCGGGGGGAAGAACGGGTCGGGCTCGGTCATGGCTTCCACGTCGGTCGGGTTGTCGGCGGCCTCGACGCCAGCGCACGCGGGCAGCGCGAGCGCGGCGAGGAGCGTGCAGGAGACGGAACGTCGGGCGTTCATGGGGGCAGCCTATACTGCCGCGGATGCGCGTTCTGCCCTTCGTCCTGCTCTTGGTGGCGGCCTGCGCCGTCGCGCCCGCGCCCTCTGCGCCGCAGCGGCGGCCGAACATCTTGTTCGTCATGATCGACGACCTCGGCTGGATGGACCTCGCCGTGCAGGGCAACGACCGCTTCGTGACGCCGAACATCGACCGGCTCGCGGCGCAGGGCACGCGCTACACCGACTTCTACGCCGCAGCGCCGGTGTGTTCGCCGACGCGCGCGGCGTGCGCCACCGGGTTGGCGCCCGCGCGGCTGCAGGTGACCAACCACATCCCGGACCGCTGGAGCTTCTACGACGTGCGCGGACGCAGCGACGGTCCGCGCCGCGGGCGCGAGTGGGGCCCGGGCCGCTCGAGGAACACGCTCGACAAGGGCGCGCCGACGATCGCGCAGCGCCTCAAGCAGGCGGGCTACCGGACGGGCTTCGTCGGCAAGTGGCACCTCGCGGGGCCGAACTGGGGGACGAAGGACACGTCGCTGTTCCCCGAGAGCTACGGCTTCGACGTCAACGTCGCGGGCAACGCGATGGGCGGACCCGGCACGTTCTTCGCGCCGATCAAGATGCCCAACTACGAGGCCGGCGAAGCAGGCGACTACCTGCCGGACCTGCTGGCGCAGGAGGCGGTCGACTTCGTCGCGGCGCCGCGCGGCGACGACGAGCCGTTCTTCCTGTGCCTGTGGACCTACACGGTGCACTACCCGATCGAGGCGACGCCGGCGCTGCTCGCGAACTACTCCGACGAGCAGGAGCCCGACATGAAGACGCGCTACCGCGCGATGGTCGAAGGCATGGACCGCGCGGTCGGCCGCGTGCTCGACGAGCTCGACCGCCAAGGCATCGCCGACGACACGCTGGTGGTGTTCACGTCGGACAACGGCCAGATGCCGGGCGCGTCGGTCGCCGATCCGCTGCGCGCCGCCAAGGGCTACCTCTACGAGGGCGGCATCCGCGTCCCGATGATCGTGCGGTGGCCCGGCCGCGTGCGCGCGGGCGCGGTCGAGTCGACGCCGGCGATCTCGATGGACTTCGCGCCGACGTTCTGCGAGGCGGCGGGGGTGGCGTTCGCGCCCGGCGAGTTCGACGGCGTCAGCCTGCTCGGCAACGCCGCCGACGCGGCCCCGCTGCCGCGCGACGCGATCTGCCTGCACTACCCGCACTACGCCTACCACGGCGACAACCACATGGGCTCGGTGATCCGTAGCGGTGACCTCAAGTACATCCACCACTACGACGACGACGAGCATGAGCTCTACGACCTCGCGCGCGACCTCGGCGAGCGCGACAACCTGATCGACCGTCGCCCCGGCGACGCCGCGCGGCTCCGCGCGCAGCTGGAGGCGTGGCTCGTCGAGATCGG
>JBERSB010000481.1:0-2979 GCA_041236755.1 Luminiphilus sp.
GGCACGCGCGGCTGTTCGCGGAGCGAGGCTGCCCGGTGACCGCAGTCGACCGCGACGGCGCCGCGCTGCGTGCGCTGGCCGACCCGCGCATCGAGGTCGTCGAGGCCGACCTGGAGAATGCGCCGTGGCCGTTCGCCGACCGGCGCTGGGACGCGGTCGTCGTGACCAACTACCTCTGGCGGCCGCTGCTGCCGCGCCTGACAGCCGCGCTCCGCGACGGCGGCCTGCTGCTCTACGAGACCTTCATGGTCGGCAACGAGCGCTTCGGCAGGCCGCGCAACCCGGACTTCCTGCTGCGCGCGGGCGAGCTGCGGGCGTTCGCCGCCGAACACGGCCTCGAGGAGCTCGCGTTCTCCGAGGGCGAGGTCGGTGCGCCGCCGCGCGCGGTGCGGCAGCGGCTACTGGCCCGGCGGCGGCCCGTCGCGTAGCGCGCGCTCGTACCACGCGACGTCGCGCCACGCGCCGAACTTGTAGCCGATGCGGTGGTAGACGCCGACCGGCGTGAAGCCGAGCCGCTCGTGGAACGCGACGCTCATGTCGTTGGGCAGGGTGACGCCCGCGACCGCGTTGCAGTAGCCCAGCTCGGCGAGCCGATCGAACAGCCGCTCGTACAGCTGCGCGCCTACCCCGCGCCCTTGCGCACCCGCCGCGAGGTAGGCCGACACCTCCACGGTGAACCGGTAGGCCTCGCGCGCGCGGTGTGCGCCGCCGTAGGCGTAGCCGAGCACCTCGCCAAAGGCGTCTGCGACCAACCAGTCGTGCCGCTCCTGCGCGCGCGCCACGCGCGCCGCGATCTCCTCGGCCGTCGGGGTCACGAGCTCGAACGACGCCCACGAGTCCTCGACGTGCGGGCGGTAGATCTCGACCATGGCTGCGGCGTCCTCGGGCCGCGCAGGCCGGATCTCGAGAGGCTCGTCGCACATCGCGCGTCACCCTATGCTGCCTCTGCGACCGCGGCAAACGGTTGGATACGCAGCACGAGCGGGCCGCCACGAACACGCATCGAGATGACCGACGCAAATCGCGATCCCCGCACCGGCCGTAAAGCGCTCCTTGCGCTGCTAGGCATTGTCGCTGCGTGGCTGCTGTTGAGCGGGCTCTCTCTGCTCGCGCGGTCCTGCGCGCCGAGCTTCGGGCCGCTCTGAGCGGCCGGCGCTGCTACGGCTGGGTCGCGCCGCTGCGGAGCGCTGCGGCGACCGGCGCCGCCGCCCGCGCGACCTGCTGCGCGACCGGGTGCAGCTCGACGAACGGCACGAACTCCTCGAGCAGCAGGTCTCTGCGGAGCTCGAAGCACAACGTTCGTCCCGGGTAGCGGCGCGCGAAGTCGAACGCCAGCGTCGAGGCGTGCAGCGTGTAGGCGTTGTTGCGCACGGCGTCGAAGCCGTGCGCGACGAACTGCCGCTCCGCCTCGCGGGCGAGCGCCGCGTTGGCGAGCTCGTTGCCCTCGTCGTCGTGCGTGATCAGGTCGACCTCGGCCCGCAGCGGCCACGTCTCGACCGTGCCGGGCGCATAGGCCGCGCGCAGCGTGGCGCCGATGTCCTCGTCGACCGCGACGGACAGGCTGCGCGGCGCGTAGGTGTGCACGCAGAGCGCGTCGCCACACGCTCCGCAGACGCCCGCGAAGGCCGCCTCGACGACGTCCCGGTAGGCGAAGTAGCGGTCGAGCAGCAGGTCGCGGTCGCCCGGATGCTGCACCCAGGGCGGCAGGCCCGGCGTCATCTCGCCGGCCTTCGAGGCCGCCGCGACCGTGTCGCGCTCGACGTTGCGGTTGGTGTCACAGAAGGTGCGCGGCAGCTCGCAGCGGATCACCAGCGCGGTTCGCTGCGGCTGTGCGGCCACCACCGCGCGGCCGATCGCCGCGGCCAGCTCGGGCGCGCCGACGTCGGTGTTGACGAAGAAGAAGTCACGCAGCCCGTCGTCGTAGTCCCCCGCGAGCTCCGCGCGCAGGTCGTCGAAGTGCCGCGCCAGCGTGGCGCCGTGCGGCACCTCCAGCAGCAGATCGGGGGGTGCTTGCGGGTCGGCGTCCGCGCCGCGCAGCCACTCCACCTCGCACACCTTCGCGACCGAACCGACGCCTTCGAGCATGTCGATGTTCTAACGCCTCGGGCCTGCGTCTCGTTCCCTTATGCGCCGCGCAGCCTGCGGGCGCGCGCGCCTGCGGGCGGCAGACAATCCGAAACACCGGCTCGCGGAGCGCGCCGCCAGCCGAGATGATGCGAGCCGCAGCATGCCTCACGGAACCGCTCGCCGCCGCGCCGCCGCACTCCTCGTGCCCTGGGCGCTCATGACCCTGCTGGCGGGGTGCGCGGCGTCGCATTCGTCCGGCGTCAGCCGCAACGACGTCGACCTCCAGCAGCGCCACCACACGCTCGGCACCGCGGCCTCCAGGTCGGCCCGCGCGGCGGCCTACGACCGGGCGGTCCGCGTCGCGCGCGGTTCGCAGCCGAGCGCGATCCGTCGCGACCTGCTGGCGCTGACACCGCAGCAGGACGGGATCTGGCGCACGATCGACGGCAGGCCGCACGTGCTCGTCGTCACCTGGACCAACTACGAGGGCTACCCCGAGCCGGGGCGGCGCTACCACAACGGCGACTACGAGGTGTGGGTGACGGCCGCGCCCGAGCTGCGCCGCTTCGTCTCGGGCTACCGGATCGACGGACGCAGGCCGGACCGCGCCGCGCTGGGCAATCGGCTCGAAGAGCTGCTCGGCCTGCCACCCGGCGCCGACCACAAGTGGATGGTCGAGATGTGGGCGCCTGCCGACCGCTTGTTCCGGCCGAGCGCGGATCCCGAGGTCACCGACCACGAGGCGTCGCTGCACTTCCCCCCCGTCGCCGCACCCGGCGCGGCCCAGCCCGGCGCGGTCGCCTACCTGACGGTGAGCGAGCCGTTCCAGCAGTGGTACGAAGCCATGCGCAGAAAGCGCTACGAGCCGGAGTCCGGGCCGGCGTATCCGTGGACCCGACTCGGCTACACGTT
>JBERSB010000482.1:0-7236 GCA_041236755.1 Luminiphilus sp.
TCGCCCCACGAGAAACCATGCTCTGCACCACCCTCATCCACGCCCTCGCCATGCTGCCGCAAGGCGGCCAGGGAACGTCCACCGCGCCCGTCGTCATCAACGAGTTCAGCTACGACGACTCCTCGACGGACAACCTCGAGTTCGTCGAGCTCTACAACCGCAGCGCGGTCCCGGTCGACCTGAGCGGCTGGACGGTGGTCGGCGACGACTCCAACGGCGTCAACTTCACCGCGATCATCCCGGCCGGGACGATCCTGAACCCCGGCGACTTCTGGGTGCTCGGCGACGCGAACGTGCCGAACGTCGACGCCCAGCTCGCGTCCGGCTTCCTGCAGAACAGCAACGAGTCGATCACGATCTACGACGCCAGCCAGCTGCTCATCGACACGCTGATCTACGAAGCCAACAAGGGCGTCTTCAACGCCCTGCTCGCGGAGGCCGAAGGCGTCTGGGGCAACTTCCTGTGCGTGGAGGGCAACGAGACGTCCTGGTCGCGCATGCGCGACGGCTTCGACACCGACGACAACGGGCACGACTTCCGCCTGCAGCCGTGGTCGCCCGGCACCAGCAACAACCTGCCGTACCAGGCGCAGATCGTCCAGCCGTTCGAAGGGCTGACGATCGGCAGCGACGTGCCCTCCTGGGGCAGCTCGTTCGTGAACCCGCGCGTGATCGACCCCACGATCGTCGACAACAACAACCTCAACGCGATCCCCGCGTCGCCGCAGGGCGGCTTCGCCGGCATCGCCTGGGATCCTGCCGGCGGCGGCGACCACGCGATGCTGCTGGCAGACCCGACCCGCGTCGGCTCGTTCGAGGCCTACGTCTACATCGAGTCGGCGCAGACGCCCGTCGGTGAGCAGGAGATGTGGTCGCTCGGCTTCGGCACGACCGGCACCTTCTACAACTTCCCCGATCCGACCGGCACGCTCGGCTTCGGCGCCAACGGCAACACCGGCGTCAGCTGGACCCTGGTGCGAGACGAGTTCGGCGCCAACATCTACTGCATTGACCACAACAACGGCGGCCTCGGCGCCAACCCGCAGACCAACGCGGTCGTGATCGGCATGATCCCGATCACCGCGGGCGTCAACGACGGCTGGCAGCGTATCAGCCTGCAGGTCCTGGTCGGCAACGTGGTCGCGCGGTTCGGCGGCACCTACGGGCTGGCGGACGGCACCGCGTTCACGACGACGGTGACCGACGTCGAGCGCGGGCTCTACATCGGCTACCGCGAGTTCCTGACGGCCAACGCCAGCGCGCGGCCGTTCACCTGGGACCTGATGACCTACACGAGCGAGGCGTCGGCCTACGCCTACGCCTACGGCGCCGGCTGCGACGGCCTGACGCTGTCGACGTCGAGCGCGCCGTTCCTCGGCAACTCGTCGTTCACGCTCGACGTCAACAACATCGGCGCGCTGCCGCTGGCGTTCGTCGGTCTCGGCACGCAGGCGACCAACCCCGGCCTCGACCTGACGGGCATCGGGATGGCGGGCTGCCGCTCCTACACGAGCCTCGACGCGGGCATCTTCGCTGCGGGCACCGTCAGCGGCGGCACGGGCTCGCTGCTGCTGCCGATCCCCACGTCGCCGAGCATCGCCGGCGCGGGCTTTGCCGCGCAGGGCCTGGCGTTCTCCAGCGTCACGGCGCTGGGCCTCAAGGCTTCGAACGGCCTCGAGTTCAGCTTCGGCCTGTAGCGTTGCGCTGCCACGGCGCGGTCTGAAGACCGCGCTTTGGCGCAGCGGCGTCCGGCGCGGTCTTACAGACCGCGCTTTGTCACCAGATACACGGCGAAGGAGCCCAGCCAGTGGCCGCCTTCATAGTGCTCGCCGGTGACGGCCGCGAGGCCCGCCTCGCGGTGCGCCGTCGCTGCGCGCAGCACCGCGGGTGTGCGCGGGTCGGCTGCGGGGAGCCCCTTCGCGATGCCTTCGAGCATCCAGGCGCGCGCGAGGTTGAGCCCATCGAGGTGCGCGAGCTTGCCGTCCGACTTGTCGGTGACGACCGCGGGCGCGAGCGCGAAGTCGGCGTCCATACCCGGCAGGAAGCCGCCGAGCCACTCGGCGTAGGCGCGCGGCATCAGCACCCGGCGCATCAGGTCCGCCTCGGCGAGCCCCGGCGACAGGAAGTCCTGCCCGCCCGGCTCGAACGCAAGGTTCCAACCCCGGTCGTCGGCGTAGAACGCGCGCGCGCGATCGACCAGCAGCCGCTCGAACTCGACGTCGCTGACGGTGCGCGCCCAGTCCAACATCAGGCCCATCGCGAACGCCGTCTGGCTGTGCTCGCCGGTGCGGATCGGGTGGCTCAGCTTGGGGAACCACGCGAAGAGCCGCGCGCGCGCAGCGTCGCTCAGCGGCCGCAGCGCGCGCGCCCACGCACGCACCTCCAGGTCGTCCCAGCTGCGCAGCTCGGCGTCGAGCTGTAGCAGCCACGCGAGGCCATAGGGCCGCTCGAAGGACGCCCGGCCCTTGCCGTTCAGGTAGCGGACCTCCGCCGCGATGTTCGCCTCGGTCAGGGAGCGTCGCAGCGCCGCCCGCGCGTTCTCGGCGAACGACGCCTCGGGATACGTGCGCGCCAACCGCGCCAGCAGCCAGTGACCGTGCACGGACGAGTGCCAGTCGAAGCAGCCGTAGAACGCCGGCGTCAGCGCGCTGGGATGAGCGACATCGTCGACCGACTGCAGCACGTGGCTGATCTTGTTCGGGTACTCGCGGTGCACGCAGTCGAGCGCGAGCTGCGCGAAGCGCGCCGCGGCCTCGGACGGGAACGTCGCGTCGGTCTGTGCGCGGAGGCCCGCGAGCACGGGCAGAGCCGCAGAGAAAAGGACGGGTGCTACTCGCATGTGCGCTGGGTCCGGTCGCGCAACCGCAGCTGACCGCACGCCGCCTCGGCGTCGGGCCCCGCCGAGTCGCGGATCTTGGCGAGCATGCCGAGCGCGTTGACGCGCTGCACGATCTCGACGATGCGTGGCCGCGGCGGGGAGGAGAACGACAGGCCTTCGACCGGGTTGTAGACGATGAAGTTCACGTAGCCCCGCGCAGAGCGCAGCAGCTCGACCAACAGCGCGATGTCGTCGTCGCTGTCGTTGACGCCTTCGAGCAGCGTGTACTCGAACTGGATCGGGATGCCGACGTCGCGCGCGTAGCCGTCGGCCGCCGCGACGATGTCCGCGATCGGGTCCTTGTGCGCCCGCGGCAGCAACTCGCGACGCACGTCGTCGCGCGGCGTGTGCACCGACAGCGCGAGGCACGGCCGCGCCTCGGCCGCCCTCATGCGCTCGATCGCCCGGACCCCGCCCACGGTCGACAGCGTCTGCCGCCTCGTCGACATCGTCAGCTCGTCGCGCATCCGGGCGACGGCCTCGAGCACGTTGTCCAGGTTGTGCGAAGGCTCACCCATGCCCATGTAGACGACCCGGCCGATGGGCATCTCACCGCGCGCATGGACCACCTGCTCGACGATCTCGTCGGCGTCGAGGTGTCGCTCGACGCCGAACATCCCCGACGCGCAGAAGCGGCAGCCGACCGCGCACCCGACCTGGGTCGACACGCAGCAGGCGCCGACCGGCATCGCGACTGTCTCGACCCGCTTGCCGTCCTGCAGCTCGAGCAGCAGCGTGACCGTGCCGTCACGCGAGGCGGTGCGCTCCACGACGCGGGTCGTCAGCCCGCGCTCGAGCCATTGCTGCACCGTCTGCCACTCTGCCTCCGAGAGCCGCCAGCCGCGCCGATCGAACTCCTCGCGCGTGACCGCGCGCCCCGACGCGACGAGGCGGCGCGCCACCAGCGCCTTCTCCCGCGAGAGCACCTTGCCGAGCCCCGAGAGCCCGGAGCCGCAGAGCTGCGGCGCGAAGTCGGGTGTCTGAGAGAGCGGTGGGGTCATGTCTGGATGCGCGTGACGGGCAGCGTGCCGCAGCACGGCGCGGCGCGCAATCGGCAGCCGGACAGGCTGCGAAACGCGGCGCGGATCTGCTCAACTGACGCGATGAGAACCACCGTCCTGGCCGGGTCGCTGGCCGCCGCGCTGTCCTTGCTCGCCGGGTGCGACGGCGCGCACACCCTGCGGGTCTCCGGGATCCCTGACAGCAAGGGAACCGAGATCGCCGCCCTCGCCGCGGCCGTCGAGTCGTACCTCGGCGCAGAGCTCGGCATGGAGGTCCAGTACGTCAACGCGACGGACTACACCGCAGCCGTCGCGATGATCGGATCGAACCAGGTCGACCTCGGCTGGTTCGGAGGGGTGACCGGCGTCGACGCGGTCGACGCCTGCGACGGCGGGGCGCGCATGATCGCGACGCGCCAGAAGGACCTGCAGTTCAAGACCTACTTCATCGCGAACCGTGCCGTCGTCGAGGCCGGCAAGGTCGGCCCGGTCGAGAGCCTCGAGGAGCTGCGGCCGAAGCTCCCGGACCTCTCGTTCACCTTCGGGAACCTCCGCTCGACT
This sequence comes from Luminiphilus sp., assembly GCA_041236755.1. Taxonomy (GTDB): domain Bacteria; phylum Planctomycetota; class UBA1135; order UBA1135; family UBA2386. The sequence continues at coordinate 4,441 of JBERSB010000482.1, forward strand.
TCGGGGCACATCATGCCGCGTCACTTCATGACGGCTGCAGGTATCGACCTCGACCAGGGGGTCCGGGGCGGCGTGAAGCACCAGAGCAACCACACGATGACGCTCGACATGGTCGCAGACGGCCGGGTCGACGTCGGCGCGCTCAACTACACCAACTACGACGACGCCAGCGACCAGAAGAAGCAGCAGGCCGTCAAGATCTACGAGACGCCGCCGTACGTGGACTACTGCCTGGTCGCGCGCGAGAGCCTGGGCGGCGAGCTGATCGGCCGGATCCAGGAGGCCTTCACCAAGCTCGACCCGAACGTCGCGGAGCATCGAGCCGTGCTGGACGCGTTCAAGGCAGAGCGGTTCGTCGCCGCCGATTCCTCGCAGTGGCAGATGATCCGAGACGTGGTGAAGAGCCTCCAGGCAAAGGGCCAGCTCAAGTAGCCTCTGTGGCCGTGTCCAGCTCGGCGACCCCCACTGCCCCTGAAGCGCCCCCCGCGCTCGAGCTGCGCGGCGCGACGGTCCGCGCCGAGGGGCGCGCGATCCTCGACGACGTCACGCTCGGAGTCGCAGCCGGGGAGACGGTAGCGCTGATCGGTCCGTCCGGCGCGGGCAAGACAACGCTGCTGCGGCTGCTCGGCGCGAGCCTGTGGGCCGATGGCGGCGACGTGCGCGCGCTGGGTCGCGACCCGCGCGCACTCGGCGGTTGCGCGCTCCGCGAGCACCGGCGCAAGGTCGGCTTCCTCCGCCAACAGGACAACCTCGTCCCGCCGCTGCGGGTCGCGCACAACGTGCTCATGGGCCGCCTGGGGCGATGGTCCACCTTGCGGGCAGCATGGAACCTGCTCTGGCCGGGCGACCTCGACCTCGCTCGCGAAGCGCTCCGTCGCGTCGAGCTGGAGGACCGTCTCTGGTCGCTACCAGAGGGGCTCTCGGGCGGCGAACGCCAGCGCGTCGCGATCGCGCGGCTCGTCGTCCAACAGCCCGACGCAATCCTCGCCGACGAGCCGGTCAGCGCGCTCGATGTGCGCCTGGGCCGTCAGGTACTCGACCTGCTGATGGCGCTGGCAGCCGAGCGCAGCGCAGCGCTGGTCGTCAGCCTCCACAACCTCGACCTGCTCGACCGCGGCTTCCACCGGGTCGTCGCGCTGCGCGAGGGTCGCGTGTGTTGGCAGGGGGTGCCGGCCCAGCTGCACCGGGAAACGCTGCGCGAAGTCTACGGCGCCGAATACGAGCGGTTGGGCGCAGGCGAGGCGAGCGCCCGTTGAGCCCTGTCCCGACCGACCGACCGCTGCGCACCTGCTGGCTCTGCGTCGCGCTGGTCGGCGCCGTCACCATCAGCGTCACGGCGCTCCCGTGGGACCTCAGCCACCTGGCGACCGCCGAGGGCTGGCAGGCTGCGTGGTCTCGACTTGGCGCGTTCGCGGCGGGCTTCGCGCCGCCCGACCTGTCCGCAGCAACCCTGCGGCGCGCTGCAGACCTCGCGCTCGAGACGGTGGCCGTGGCTGTGCTCGGTGTCGCGCTCGGGGTCCTGCTGGCGTATCCGCTGGCCGTGCTCGCGAGCGACGCGACGCTCGACGACGGCAGCGCTCGGCGCGGCCTCCGCCGAAGCAGCCGAATCGCCGTGCGCGAAGGGGCGCGGCTCGCGCTCGACGCGCTCCGCGGCGTGCCGGACTTCGTCTGGGCCCTCGTGCTGCTGACGGTCTTCGGTCCGAACGCGGTCACGGCCGTGCTCGCGATCGCAGTGCACGTCGCCGGCATCCTCGGCAAGGTCTTCAGCGAGCTGTGGGACGGCGTCCCGCGGCACCACGCCGAGCTGCTGCGGAGCTGCGGCGCAGGCAGGCTGCAGGTCCTGCTCTACGCCAACCAACCGCTCGCCGGTCGCGGCATGCTGTCGTTCCTGCTGATGCGATTCGAGTGCGCGGTCCGCAACGCGTCGGTCATCGGCGTCGTCGGCGGCTGCGGGCTCGGCGGCGCGATCCCCGAGGAGATCGGCTTCGACAACAAGGCCCGCGCGGTCACCTTCCTGCTCGCGCTGCTGGCGCTGACCGTCAGCGCCGACCTGGCGAGCAACGCGGTTCGCCGGCTGCTGCGCCGTGAACGAAGCGGCACCCTCGAGCAGGTCCGGCGGAGGCGGTGGGCCGTCGCCGCCGCGGTGCTGGGCGCGCTCGGCCTGGGCCTCTTCCTGCTGCGCGCGCCGATCGCCGGGATGGGCGAGAATCTCGCGCGCGCGGACCTGCGCTACCCGCTGGGGCGCTTGCGCCAACTGCTGTTCCCGGACCTCAGCGGCGACACGCTCCTCGAGGCCGCCACAGGCGCGTCCATGCCGCTCGCGCTCGGCCTGCTCGCGACCGTCATCGCGGCGCTGGCAGCGGCGGCGTTGGCGTGGTCGGGCTCCGCCACGTTCCAACTGCACGCCGGCAGGTTCGCGCCCGAGCGCCTCTCTGCCTGCGCGCGTACGGCACGCGGCGTGACGGTCGCTGCAACCCGGATGTGCGCGACGGTGATGCGCGGCGTCCCCGAGGTCGCGTGGGTCTGGATCCTCTCCCTGTTCTTCCTACCCGGCGTCGAAGCCGCGCTCGGGGCCTTGGCGCTGCACAGCGCAGGCGTCCTGGCGCGCGTCTTCACAGAGACGGTCGACAACGTCCCGTACGCGCGGCTCGAGCACGTCGGCGCGCCGAGCCGCGGCGCCGCGTTCCTCTACGGCGCGCTGCCGCTCAGCCGCTCCGACTGGCGCAGCTACGCGCTGTTCCAGTTCGAGTCGAACGTGCGCACCAGCGTCGTCCTCGGCATCGTCGGCGTCGGCGG
>JBERSB010000483.1:0-10771 GCA_041236755.1 Luminiphilus sp.
GTCGATCGCGACGTCGTTCGTCGGCTACCAGTTCGCCACGGCGATCATCCTGGTGCTGCTCGGCTACCTCGTGCTGGTCGAGGGCGCGATCGCGTTCGACGACGTCGCGGTCATCATCGCGCCGCTGGCGACCACCTACCAACACGTCAAGCGCGTCACCCGAGCCTACAACGTCCTGCGCGAGTCTGCGGGCGCGCTGTCGGGCATCGAGGACATCCTGCAGACGGCCGCCGATCCGGCGATGGCGGGCGGCGAGGAGGTCCGCGAAGTCCGCGGCGACGTCGAGCTGCGCGACCTGTGGTTCCGCTACGGAGACGAGCCGGTGCTGCGCGGCGTGAGCGCCCGCGCCGACGACGGGCAGACGGTCGCTTTCGTAGGCAAGACCGGCTGCGGCAAGTCGACGACCCTCGATCTGCTGATGCGCTTCCACGACCCCGACGAGGGGGCGGTGCTGATCGACGGGCGCGACCTGAGCGAACTCAAGCTCGCCGACTACCGCCGCCACACGGCCGTCGTCAGCCAGGACCCGTTCCTGTTCAACACGACGCTGCGCGAGAACATCGCGTGCGGCCGACCCGGCGCGAGCCAGGCGGACGTCGAGGCCGCCGCCGAGGCCGCGCGCATCCACGAGTTCATCGCGGGGCTGCCCGACGGCTACGACACGGTCGCCGGCGAGCGCGGCACCAACCTTTCGGGCGGCCAGAAGCAGCGGATCACGATCGCGCGCGCGATCCTGCGCAACCCGGCGATCCTGTTCCTCGACGAGGCGACGTCGGCGCTCGACACCGAGAGCGAGGTCGCGGTGCAGCGCGCGCTCAACGAGTTGATGCGCGGCCGCACGTCGTTCGTCATCGCGCACCGCCTCTCGACGATCGTCGACGCGGACCTGATCGTCGTGCTCGACGAGGGCCGCGTGGTCGAGACGGGCACGCACCAGGAGCTGGTCGCGCGCGACGGTGCCTACCGCAGGATGTTCGACCAGCAGATGCGACCGGACGCGGGTTGACGCTACGGTGGGTCGCCATGACCCGCTGCCTCGCGCTGCTGTTCCTCTTCGTCCTCGGATCCTGCCAGACCATGCCCAACTCCGGCCTCGCCCACGACGTCTACTTCGAGCTGATCGACGCCTCGCCGGCCGCGCGCCAGCGGCTCGTCGAGAGTTGCTACGACAAGCTGGCGCCGATCGCCGGGGTCACCTACTTCGCCGCCGGTGACCGCGACGAGGAGCTGGACCGAGACGTCAACGACCAGGGCTTCCACGTCGGCCTGCACGTCTACTTCGTGGACCGCGCCGCGCACGACGCCTACCAGGACGACCCGGCGCACCTCGCCTTCATCGAGGCGAACAAGGACAACTGGAAGTCCGTGCGCGTGTTCGACTCGGCGGTCGCCCGCTAGCCGCGCGGGCCGAGCAGGGCGACGACGGTCGCGCGGCACGCCTCGCCGCGGCCGACGGCGTCGACCTTCTCGCCGGTCTTGCCCTTGACGTTGACGCGGTCGGCGTCGAGCTCGAACAGCTCGGCGATCCGGGTCCGCATCTCGGCGCGCCGCGGCTTCAGCTTGGGCAGCTCGGTCTCGACCACGACGTCCATCGACCACACCGCGAGCCCGCGCTGCCGGACCAGCTGCACGACCTCGCGGCAGAACTCTGCGGAGTCCTTGTCGGCGTGCGCCGGGTCGCGGTCCGAGAACAGCGTGCCGAGGTCGTCGAGCCCGGCGGCGCCGAGCGCTGCGTCACATGCGGCGTGCAGCACGGCGTCCCCGTCGCTGTGCCCGACCGGTCCGACCTCGCTCTCGAAGGTCACGCCGCCGAGCACGCAGGGGCGGCCGGGCTGGAGGCGGTGCACGTCGATGCCGATGCCGATGCGGGGGTGGTCGTCCATCATGCGTGCGGGAACGGGGTCGGGTCGCGCTCGAGCAGCGCCGCCGCGAGCGGCAGGTCGTCGGGGCGGGTGCTCTTGAGGTTGCCGGCGCTGCCGCTCACGACGGCGACCTCGAGGCCGGCGTGCTCGAGCAGCGAGACGTCGTCGGTGACCTGGAAGCCGGTCCGTCGGGCCTTCTCTGCGGCCTGCACGAACCAGTCGCGACGCGCGATCTGCGGCGTCTGGGCGTAGTAGATCGCGCTGCGGTCCAGCGTCTCGACGACCTTGCCACAGGCGACGCGCTTGAGCGTGTCGGCGGCTGGGATCGCCAGCAGCGCGCCGCCCACGGCCTGTGCGGTGCGCAGGCACTCGCGGACGCGCTCGACCGGCACCAGCGCGCGGGCCGCGTCGTGCACGCAGACGAGGTCGACGTCCGCCGAAGTCGCGGCGAGGCCGCGCTCCATCGACTCCTGTCGCGTCGCGCCGCCGTCGACGATGCGGGGTTCGACGCCAGGCGGCATGACGGCGCGCAGTCGCTCCAGACACGCGGGCACGTGCTGCGCGCGGTCCTCGGGTTGGACCAGCACCAGCACCTCGCAGGAGTCTTCGGCGCGCACCGCCGCCAGCAGCCGCGCCGCGCTGTGCACCAGCAGGGTCTCGCCGCCGAGCTCGAGGAACGCCTTGGGGACGTCCACGCCGAGCCGCGTCCCGCGGCCGGCCGCGAGCAACAAGATGGCGACCTTCACGAGCGGCGACCTTACACTCGGTCCCGTGGCGGTGGTGCGGATTCTAGGGCTCGACCCGGGGACCCAGGTGGTCGGCTACGGCTGCCTGGAGATCGCGGTGCGTTCGGACAGCGACGCGCCGTCCGTCGAGGGGCGCGCGCCGCTCGCGATGCGCGGCAGCAACGTCGTGCGCGCAGCCGCGGCGGGCGCAGGCGACGTGCGCCTGGTGACCGCCGGCGTGCTGCGCCGCGTCAAGCGCGGCGCGGCGTTGACCGCGCGCCTGCTCTCGCTCGCGCAGCAGTATGCGGGCCTCTTGGCCGAGCTGCGGCCGCAGGAGGTCGCGGTCGAGGAGGCGTTCTACGGCAAGAGCGCGCAGGCCGCGCTGCGGATCGGTGAAGCGCGCGGCGTCGTGCTCGCCGAGTCGGCGCGTGCCGGCCTCGACGTGTTCCAGTTCACGCCGGCGCGCGTCAAGCGCTGCGTCGCCGGGCATGGTGCCGCGCGTAAAGAATCCGTCGGCGCCATGTTACAGAAGGTGCTCCCGGGTCTCACAGAGGCGGGGCTCGACCGCCTGCCCGCGGACGCGACCGACGCTCTGGCGCTCGCCTGGACGCGCCTAGAAGAGCGCCGCTCGCCGCTGCTGACAGCCGCTGTGCCTGCCGCCGTCGCGGCCGCCGAGCGCGCGACGACCCGTCGCGCCAACGGCCGCTGAACGCGCCGCAGAAACGCGCCACAGAAACGTGCCGCAGAGGCGAGATGGTTGCATTTTGCCCGACAGCCGCATGTAATGGCGAAACGGTCAGGCAGGGCCTAGCCCTGCGAATATTGCATGCAGTTGGCAAACGCACACGCTGCTAGCCAGCGCCTTTGGGAGGCGTGGGGGCTCGCCCCCGGGGTCGTTCGCGCGCCGCGACCGAGTGGGGTGCTGCGATGATCCGCGGCCCTGTGCTCCCGCAGACCCGTGACAGCCTCTGGTCGCTGGTCGCGACGCGGCTCGACCAGGTCGAGTCGGGCCTGACGCTCGTGTCAGAGAACTTCGACTGCAGCGACGGCGCGGTCGGGCCGATCGAGGGCCTGGCGCGCGACGCGGTCGGCGGGCCGGTGCTCGTGCTGCTCGCGCTCGACGGCGACGCGCTGTTGCCTGCGCGTGCGCTCGCGGCGGGGCGCTTCCTCGAGCGCGTCGGCGACGCGCTCGCTGCTGCGATGCCCGCAGCGGGCTTCTGCCCGGACGCGCCGAGCCGCGTGCTGCTGATCGGAACCGAAGGCGGCGCGGCGATCGAAGAGGTCTTCAGGCTGCCGATCGAGGGCCTGCACGCGTGCAGCCTCGAGCCGTTCCGGGTCGCCGGCAGCGAGCGCTTCGCGGTGCGGTGGCGCCGGCAGGCGGCCGTGGCCGAACGGGCTTGCGAGCCCAGCGCCGAACATGCAGCCGGCGGGCCCGACGCCGCGGCAGGGCACGACGCCGCGGCAGAGACCGCGTTCATGGTGCCCGATGCCTGCCAGGAGCTCTGGGGTGCTGTGCAGTCCCTGTGCCGGCGCCTGGATCCGGCGGTCGCGGTCCGCGGGGACCGCTTCTCGAGGCACATCACCTGGAGCGGCCGTCCGCTGGGGGCCGTGCGGGTCGTGGGCAGCAGCCTCGTCGCCAGCGCCGCGACGGGCGTGGTCCGCGAGCTGCGCGCCGCAGCCGACGTGCGGAGCTTCGGGGACCAGCTGCTCCGCGCCTACGCGCAGCACGCGCGGCTGGGTCTGGGCGTCCCGCCCGAACGAACACACGATCCGCGGTCGGCAGCTGCCACCTTGGACCGAACGGCTGCGACTCGCCAGACAGCCGGCCTCCGCCACGACGTGGCGGAGCGAGGAGGAGCCGTGGACGCGGCCGTGGGTGACGAGCCGGGCGAGAGCCTGCGGTCGAGCCTCGCGGCGTCCCGGATCTCTCCCGAAGAGCATTCCGCCCTCGGTGGTGCGGCCTCGTCGGCCGCGCCGATCCCCGAGGCGTCTGTGGCAGAAGATCGATCCCAGGCTTCCTCCGCTACGGATCGTTCGGGCGGTCCGTCGGACTGACCGGGCACCCGCTGCGGGGCTCTGCGCGCGGGACGCCCGCGCACAGGTGACATTGTCTGCGGTCGCAACCAGCGCAGGAGTCGGGCGAGCTTGGACCTCGAGGTCGAGAGGCGCGGTCGCGGGTTGCTCCGCAGGTGGCTGCGGCGCCAGGCGGCTTCTGCGCCGGTCGACGAGGGCCTCGTCGTGGCGTTCGCGAGCGGCAAGGGCGGCACGGGCAAGTCGTTCCTGACCACCAACGTCGCGATCGGCCTGCACCAGCGCGGTCTGCGCGTGTGCGTCGTCGACTGTGACTTCGGCCTCGCCAACGCGCACCTGCTGTTCGGGGTGTCGCCGAGCTACTCGCTGCAGCACCTGCTCAGCGGTCAGCGCCCGCTGCGCGACGTGGTGTCGCCGACGCCGTACGGTCCCAGCCTCGTCGCCGGTGGCTCGGGGATCGCGAGCCTCACCGAGCTCGGATCGCGGCACATGCAGGCGCTGGCGCGCGCGTTCGGCGAGCTCGCGACGGCCTACGACGTGGTGCTGCTGGACGGGGCGGCAGGCCTCTCGCCGCAGTCGATGATCACCGTGCTCGCTGCGCGCCACGTCGTCATCGTCACCAACCCCGAGATCGCGGCGCTGACGGACGCATACGCGGTGATCAAGTGTCTGTCGCGGCAGCCGGAGCGCCCGGAGGTCCAGCTGGCGGTCAACCGCGTGACCTCGGCGCCGCTCGGCCGCGCGACGTTCGACCGGCTCTCCGAGGTTTCGCGCCGCTTCGCGAACCTGCCCATCCACTTCTTGGGCGCCGTGCCCGAGGACCCCGATGTCAGCCACCGCCGGCTGGGGCAGGCGCCGATGCTCACAGGAGCCCCGGATTGCGAGACGTCGATCGCGCTCAACCAGCTGACCGAAGGGCTCGCCGCGAAGGTGGCGGACGCGCGCGCGCAGCCGCTGCAGCGCGGGGTCGAGGCGCGCATGCTGTCGCAGATCCGCCGCTGGTAGCCCGCGACCGCCGGCTGCTCTATGCGTGGGCGGCGCTGGTCTTCGCGCTGGCGGCAGCCGCGCTGTGGCGCGGCGTCGCGCCGCCTCAGCCCAGCTGCTCGGTCGTCCCGTTCGTCGTCGACGTCAACGCCGCGTCCGTCGCCCAGCTGCAGGCGCTGCCCGGCCTGGGGCCGAGCCGCGCCGAGGCGCTGGTGCTCGAGCGGATCCGCAGCGGCCCGTTCACCGGGCTCGAGGACCTCGAGCGCGTGCACGGCTTCGGACCGGCGATGCGCCGCAGCCTGGAGCCGTTCGTCCGCTTCTGACGTGGTTCGAGCGTGTCCTGCACGAATGCGTGGGCTCGGCCTTTCGGGTAGGCTGCCCGACCGATGAGCGATGTCGGCGCAGACCCTCGCGCGTGCGTGATGCTCGCGCTCGCCGAAGACCTGGGCTCGGACCCCGCCGAGGTGGCGCGCGACGTGACCTCCGCGCTCTCGGTCGCCGCGGACCAGCGCGGCCGCGGCGTCATCCGCGCCAAGCAGGACGGCGTGCTCGCCGGCATCGGCTGCGCGATCGAGAGCTTCCGCGCGCTGGACGCGGACTGCGCGCTCGAGCCGCTGCGCGCCGACGGCGACGCGTTCGCGCCCGGCGACAAGATCCTGCGCTTCGAAGGGAGGATGGCGGCGCTGCTCGCGGCCGAGCGCACCGCGCTCAACTTCCTGCAGCGGCTGTCCGGCGTCGCCACGCGCACGCGGCGCTTCGTCGAGCTGGTGGCGGGCACCGGCGCGCGCATCCTCGACACGCGCAAGACCACGCCGGGACTGCGCTACCTGGAGAAGGCCGCGGTCGTCGCCGGCGGCGGCGAGAACCACCGCATCGGCCTGTTCGACCAGGTGCTGCTCAAGGAGAACCACTTCGGCTTCGCGCGCCCCGCGCGCTACGAGGACGTGGTCGCGAGGTGCTGCCAGGGTCACGACCGGCCGGTCATCGCCGAGGCGCGCGACGTCGAGGAGGCCGCAGCTGCGGTGCGCGGCGGCGCGGGCGTCGTGCTCCTGGACAACTTCGAGGCCGGCGAGCCGCTGCGCGCGGCGGTAGCGACGGTCCGCGCGGTCGCGCGCGAGCTCGGCCGCGAGGTCGAGACCGAGGCCTCTGGCGGCATCGGCCTGGAGAACGTGCGGAGCTACGCGGAGTGCGGCGTCGACCGCATCTCGGTCGGCTCGTTGACGCACTCGGCGCCGGCGGTCGACCTCTCGATGGTCGTGGAGGGCGTGGAGTGAGCGGCGGCGAGCTGCGATTCCCTCCGGAAGGGTCGGCGCTGCGCGAGGTGCGGGCCGACGTGCGCCGCATCGCCGCAGAGCAGGGCGCTGCGCCGAGCGTCTGCGACAACCTCGCGCTCGTCGTCGACGAGCTGGTCAACAACGCGATCGAGCACGGCGCCGACTACCGCAAGGCCAACGATGACCTGCGCGTCGCGATCCACCCCGAAGGTGAGTGCTTGGTGATCGAGTTCTTCGACGTCGAGATGCCGGCGGGCGAGGTCGCCGCGCTGTCCGCTGCGCTCGCCGAAGCGGCCGACGGCATGCCATCGCTGGACAGCGAGCGCGGCCGCGGGCTGTTCCTGCTGTCGGTCTACCTCAAGGACCTCCGCGCTGCGGCGGCGCCTGACGGCGGCCTGCAGCTGTCGGGGCGCATCGCGCGCGCGTGAAGCCCGGTCGTTCCACCGCGCTCGCCGAGTCCTGGGTCGGCCTGCCGCGCGGGCTGCGCGCGTGCGTGCCGCTCTTCGGGATGGCTCTGCTGTGGTGGGCGTCGTCGCGCTCGCCGAGCGGCGCAACCCCCTCGCCGTTCGGGCCGCTCGTGCACAACAGCATGCACGTGGTCGCGTATGCGTGCCTCGCCGCGTCGCTCTGGCTGACGTGGTCCCGCCGCCCGGTCGGAGCGCTCCAGCCGATGCGGTCGCGCGGCGCGTGGTCGGTCGCCGCGTTCTACGGCGTCGTCGACGAGCTGCACCAGTCCTTCGTGCCCGGGCGCGACAGCTCTGCCTTCGACGTGCTCTCGGACGCAGCGGGCGCCGCGCTCGCGGTCGCGCTGCTGCGCGGCCTGCTCTGCGCGGCGCCGACGTGGCGCCGTGACGCAGCGTGCGCGAGCGTCGCCGCCTTGGTCGGCGTGCTCGCGGCGACGTACGGCGGCTGATGGCTCGCCCACAGGACAGCCCGTGTCGCGCGGGCGAGAACTTCGCCGAACGGCCGGGAAACAGGGGCTCGCCGCGCATCATGGGCCGCGCGTTCGCGCTGTTCTCGGCGTCATGAAGCACCTTCCCCTGCTGCTGGCAGTCCTCCTAGGGGCTGCCGTCTCGGCGCAGAGCGTGCGCTCTGCGCACCGCCACCACCCGCGGGTCGCCGCGAGCAAGCCCGCTCAGCGGAGCGTAGTCGCGGGTTCGGCTGTCGGCTACGGCCGCCCGGTCGTGGTGCGCCGCTCGTCCGGGCCGTCGCTGTCGCGCGCCGTCGTGACCGGCGCGGTGCGCGGCTTCCTCGACCGCTGCGCGCCGCGGAGCTACGGCCGCTGGGTCACGCGCTGCGAGCAGGTGCTGATCCCGGGCTACTGGGACGAGCGCCACGTGCCCGCCGTCTACGGGTGGGTCGTCGACGCCTGCGGCCGCAGCCGCTGGGACGTCGTCCGGCCCGCTTCCTGCGAGCGCTTCTGGGTCCCGGCGCGCTACGAGACGCAGCGCCGTCGGGTGTGGGTGCGCTACTGAACGTGGCGCCGCGGTCGCCCGTCCTGTTCGATAGCTCCATGGAACGCGGCGACCGCTTCGACCACCCCCTCATCGAACGCTACGCGAGCCGCGACATGGCTCGCCTGTTCTCGCCGCGCGCCCGCCACGGCGCGTGGCGCGACCTCTGGATCTGCCTCGCCGAAGCCGAGCAGAAGCTCGGCTTCCCGGTCACCGAGGCGCAGATCGCAGAGCTCAAGGAGCACCGCGAGACCTTCGACTGGGACCGCGTAGCCGAGCTCGAGAAGGAGCTGCGCCACGACGTGATGGCGCACGTGCACCACTACGGCGAGCTGGCGCCTTCGGCCAAGCCGATCATCCACCTCGGCGCCACCAGCTGCTTCGTCACCGACAACGGCGACCTCGTGATCTACCGCGAGGCGCTGCGGCTGCTGGAGCGGCGGCTCGCGGCGTGCATCCACAACCTCGCGCGGTTCGCCGAGGAGTGGCGCAGCCAGCCGTGCCTCGGCTACACGCACTTCCAGGTCGCCCAGCCCGTCACGGTCGGCAAGCGCGCGTGTCTGTGGGCGCAGGACCTGGCGCTGGACCTGGACGAGGTCCGCCGCGTCGCCGGCTGGCTGCCGTTCCGCGGCGTGAAGGGCACGACCGGCACGCAGGCGACGTTCCTGCTGCTCGCAGGCGGCGACCATGACAAGGTCGAAGAGCTCGACCGCCTCGTCACGCAGGGCATGGGCTTCGAGAAGTCGATCCCGGTCAGCGGCCAGACCTACACGCGCAAGGTCGACTGGACGATCCACCAGGCGCTGTCGTCGATCGCGCAGTCGGCGAGCAAGTTCGCCAACGACCTCCGGCTGCTGTCGCACGAGGGCGAGATCGAGGAGCCGAGCGAGTCCAAGCAGATCGGCAGCTCGGCGATGGCCTACAAGAAGAACCCGATGCGCTGCGAGCGCGTCAACTCGCTGGCGCGCTACGTCATCGAGGCGGCCAACACCAGCGCGCACACCGCCGCGACGCAGTGGCTCGAGCGCACGCTCGACGACTCGGCGATCCGCCGCATCGCGCTGCCGGAGTCGTTCCTCGCGATCGACGGCATCCTGATGCTGATCGAGAACGTCACCAAGGGCCTCGTGGTCTATCCCAAGGTCATCGAGAAGAAGCTCGCTGAGCAGCTGCCGTTCCTGGCGACCGAGGAGATCCTGATGGCCGGGGTCGAGGCCGGCGGCGACCGGCAGGACCTGCACGAGCGCGTGCGCGTGCACAGCCGCGCCGCCGCGCACGCGGTCAAGGCCGAGGGCCGGGCCAACCCGCTGATGGAGCTGATCGCCGACGACCCGACGTTCGCGGCGATCAAGGACCGGCTCCCGGACCTGATGCAGCCCAGCCGCTTCGTCGGCCGCTGCGCCGAGCAGGTCGACGCGTTCGTGGCGCAGGAGGTCGCGCCGCGTCTCGAAGGCGTGGACCTCGAGGGCATGGCGGGCGACCTGCGGGTCTAGCTCCGTCGTCTGTCTTCGCTCGCTGCCTCATCGTCTCGGGTGCCAACTTGGCACCCAGGCCATGCATGCGCCATTATGGCAGCTTCTTGGGTGCGTTCGTCGCGGATCGAAATGCACATAAGTTGTTGGATTGCAGTCTGCAAGGGTTTCCTGGGCGTCTCGGCACGCCGCTCGCTCTAGGCGTGGCGTCGCCAAGCACGGAGGTCACCCATGGACATGAACAAGCTCACCCAGAAGTCGCAGGAAGCCCTGCAAGCCGCCCAGCAGAAGGCCGTCGAGTTCGGCCATCAGCAGATCGACGCCCGGCACCTGCTGCTGGGGCTCGTCGAGCCCGCCGACGGGTTGATCCGCCGGCTGCTCGAGCGGATGGAGATCCCGCTCGACGCGGTCCAGGGCGCGCTCCAGGCCGAGCTCCGCAAGCTGCCGAAGATGTCGGGCGCGGGCTACCAGCCCGACAAGATCTTCCTGACCCAGGACCTGGCGCAGGCGCTGCAGCTCGCCGAGCAGAAGGCCCAGCAGATGCAGGACGAGTACGTGTCGGTCGAGCACGTCTTCCTGGCGCTGCTCGCGACCGCCAAGGGCGACGTCAAGGAGCTGTTCCAGGCGTTCGCGATCGACGAGGCGCGGTTCCTGTCGGCGCTCAAGGACGTGCGCGGCAACCAGCGCGTGCAGAGCGCGAACCCCGAGGAGACCTACGAGGCGCTCGAGCGCTACGGCCGCGACCTGGTCCAGATGTGCCGTCAGGGCAAGGTCGATCCGGTGATCGGTCGCGACGACGAGATCCGTCGCGTCATCCGCATCCTGTCGCGCAAGACCAAGAACAACCCGGTGCTGATCGGAGAGCCCGGCGTCGGCAAGACCGCCATCGCCGAGGGCCTCGCGCAGCGCATCGTGCGCGGCGACGTGCCCGAAGGGCTCAAGGACCGCACGGTGTTCGCGCTCGACATG
>JBERSB010000484.1:0-9613 GCA_041236755.1 Luminiphilus sp.
CCGAAGATCGCGTCGCGCGTCTGCGCGAGGCTGGAGCGCTGGTCCTTCATGCGCTCCTCGAGGGCGCGCCGCATCGACGACTCCATGTCGTCCGCGCTGCGGATGACCTGGGGCGTGATGAAGACCAGCAGGGTCGACATGGTCTCCTGCTTGGTGCGGTTCTTGAACAGGTAGCCGAGCAGCGGGATGTCGCCGAGCAGCGGCAGCTTGGTGATCGTCTCCGCCTCGGTCTTGCTCTTGAGGCCGCCGAGCACGGCTGTCTGGCCGCTCTGGAGCAGGATGGTGGTCTGCAGCGTGCTGGACGCGACGCGCGGCAGCGCGATCTGACCCGCGCCGGCGGCCGCGCCGACCTCGAACACGTCGAAGCCCGCGGGGGCGATGCTCGAGGTGCCGGTGCCGCTGAGCGCCGTGCGCTGCGGGATCACCTCCATGAGCACCTTGTCGGTGCCGGGCACGACGTGCGGGGTCGCCAGCAGCTGGAAGCCGATGTTGACCGGCGACTCGTCGCCCTCCTCGAGCGCGAGCAGCAGACCGCCGGCCTGGCCCTGCTCGACGCGCGCCTGCGCGTAGCGGACCGCTTCGCCGACGAAGATCGTCGCCGTGACGTTGTCGAGCGTCGTGATCTGCGGCGCCTGGAGGATCTCGGAGTTCGAGTCCCGCGCCAGCAGGCGCAGCGTCGCCGTGACCTCCTGGAAGTTGAGCGCGCCGAACACCACGTCGGGGATGGTCGTGGTCGCCGGAAGGTTGAGCGTCTCGTCCGCGAACGGACCGAAGCCCTGCGGGTTGGCGACCAGGCGGTCGTCCCAGCCGCCGGCGCCGAGGTCGAACGGGAGCCGCGTCGGGATCTGGCCCAGGCCGAGGCCGGCCGTCCAGCCGTTGCCGCCAGGGCTGACGCCGATGTCGAGCAGATCGTCGTTGGTCGTGGTCACGAAGCGCACGTCGAGCTGCACCTGCGCGGGCTCGACGTCCATCATCTGGATCGTGCGACGGATGTCGTCCACGACCGGCCGCGTGTCCTTGACCATGATCACGTTGGTCTCCTGGACGTACTCGAGCGAGCCGACCTCGGGCGTGATCATCTTCTTCAGCGTGTCGAGCAGCGAGAAGGTCAGCTGACCCGGCTGCAGCGGCTGGATCGGGCGCATGTCGCGGATGTAGTCCGACGTGATGTACGGCATGAAGACCGACGTCGGGCGCACGTAGCGCAGTTGGATCGCCTCGAACGCGAGGTCCGCCTCGATGTTCGCCGCAGGAACGACGCGCAGGATGCCGCGCGCTTCTTCGACGACCACGAAGCCGAGCGTCTTGACCGCGGCGTCGAGCGCGTCGCGCCACGGGCTGTTCTTGAGGCGCACCGTGATCGTGCCCTGCACCTCGGGCGCGACGACGATGTTCGCGCCCGAGATCTTGGCGATCGTGTCGATCACCTTCTGGATCTCGGTGTTCTCGAACGCGAAGTAGACGCGCGGCGGCTTCTCGATCTTGAGCACGCCGCCGTCACCCTCGGTGACGATGCACTCGGCCTGCTCGACGACGAGCGACAGCGCCTGGCGCCAGTGCACGTCCTGGAGGTCGATCGTCACGGTCTCCTCGATCGCAGGATCCATGATGATGTTCGAGTTCGTCATGCGACGAATGCTCTGGACGACCTCGCTGAGATCGCGGTCGCGGAGCCGCAGCGTGAGGCGGCTGGCGCGGTCGCCCTCCGCCTGCGAGCTGACGCCCTGCTGTTCGGCCGCGCCGTTCTCCTGGGCCGGCAACGCCGCGAGCGCGAACGTCGCCATGGTGATTCCGATCACTTTCGTGAGTGCCTGCATCTCGATCCTTCCCACCCCTAAGAGGGGTTGCCTTTGGTTCGCTTGAGATCCCGCCCGAGTGGGCAGGATCCGATATCAGCCCCTTCATCGAACCCAGGGCGCGGCGGCTTGAGACAACTCGCGCCGCCGAAAGCGGCGCTCACATCGTGCGGACGAGGGTCAGGCCGCGGAAGACGAACCAGACCTTCTCTTCCTCGACCATCTTGACCAGGAGGTCGTCCTGCACGAACTCGCCTTCCTCGAACACTTCGCCGTTCAGGAGCACGCCCGAAGTGCCTACGCCGTTGACGATCACGCCCTGGACGTCGAGGTCGAGCGCCTTGAAGTCGAGCGCAGTGGTGGCCTTGATGTGCCAGCCCTTCGCTTCTACGGCGAGACCGTATCGCTCGTCGGACTGCGGCACCGAGAGCTGGTCCTTCACCGACTCGTAGCGGTCGCGCGCCTGCTCGAGCATGCCCTCGTTGCAGCACTGGGTCATGGCCGCGATCAGCGCCTGGATCTCCTCGGACGGCAGGTACGGGTCGACCACCTCGGTCGGGGTCGCGACTGCGCGCGCCTTCTGCACCTCTGCCAGGGGCTGCATGACCTCCTGGTTCCACCGCGTGCGGTAGGGCAGGTAGCGGATCGTCGGCCCGTCCACCTCGACGCGGGCGAGCGCCTCGGCCAGCTCGGACTTCAGGCGCTTCTCGAGCGTGAACTGCTCGAACAGCGTGATCTCCTCGGAGGCGAGCCGCTCGGTGATCTTGGCCAGCGACTCGACGGCGGCGATGCCGCGGTCCAGCGCCGACTTCTGCTCCTTCTTGGTCGGACCGTCGTCGCCCTGGGCGCCGGTCTCGCGAGGGTCGACGAAGATGTCACGCCGGCCGTTCTGGCCGAGGTGCTCGTAGCGGTCGACGCGGATCGCCTGGGTGCGCTTCCAGATCTCGTCGCGGAGCTCCTGCTTGCGCTCGTCGTAGTTCGCGATCTCGACGTCGTCTGCCTTGCCAGGACGGTTGTACTGGTAGGTCTGCATCGTGATCTTGATCTTGTGCACCGCCTCGCCGTCGATCGTCTCGACGACGCCGGCGGAGCTCTCACCGGGCTCGATGCTGAACTCGGTGATGCTCACGAACCGCTCGAAGTTCTCGATCAGGTTCATGAACCGGAGACCCTGCCACAGCGTGGCGGTCATCTCATAGGTGTACTCGATGGGCGTGAACTTGCCCTGCTTCTCGCCACGACGGAGCTTCTTGGCGGGCTTCTTCTGCAGACCGAGGCCACGCACGCCCGACTGGTTGTCGAAGCGGTTGACCATGCGCAGGAACTCCTCGAGCTGGCTGTCGTCGGGGAGGATCTTGACGTACTCGTCGAGGCCCTCGCGCAGGATGACGACCTCACGCTCGAGGCTCGGGATCTTCGCGATCTTGGCGTTCGCCGCCGCGACCTCGAGCTGCTTGGCCGTGACGTTGGCCTCCACCTCTTCGATCTGGCCCTGGGCGTAGTAGACGCCGCCGCAGGCAAGGCCGCTGAGGGTGAAGGTGACGACGCCGACCGTCGCGAGCATCTTCTTCTGGCTCCAGCTGGACATGGTTCGTGCCTCCCTACTTCCTCTTGGCGCCCTTCTTCTTCTCGACGGTCGGCTCAAACGTGAGCTCCATCGGGAAGGTCAAGTAAGCCGCCGGGATACGGCTGTCGTCCGTCTCCAGCGTCCACGTCGGGTCGGACTTCTTCTGCACCTGGCGCGCGAAGCCCGCCTCGGCGAGGTCCTCGTGGAAGTTCGCGACCCGGTCGGACTCCTCACCCTGGACGTTGCCGGGCATCCGCAGGGTCGAGCCCTGCTTGGGGTCGCCGGAGACCTGGATGTTGTCGAACCACGCGAGGTGGCGCTCGAGGCTGCCGCTGTTGTTGACGACCTCGAGCAGCTGGTCCATGAAGCGGGTCCACACGCGCCGCGAGTTGCCGATCTCGACGATCGTCTCGACGCGGTCCTGGTAGTCCTTCTGGTTCTGGACCAGCCGCTGGTGGTGCGTGACCTTGCTCTTCAGGCCGGCGTGCTGCGCCGTCACCTTCTGGAGCTCCTGCTCGGCAGCGGCGAGGTCGCCGAAGTAGACGAGCCCGAACCAGCCGATCGAGGCGCTGATCAAGAGGGCGCCGCCGAACGCGGCCGCGAGCACGCGCGGCGGCAGGCTGGCGCCGCGACGATGCTCGGCGGGCAGAAGATTGATGCGGATCATGTCTACGTCTCTCCTAGGAAGCGGCGGCCAGGCCCACGGCGACGGCCAGCTGCGGCGACAGTTGGTTCAGCGCCTCGACGTCGACGTTGTCCGACTTGACCTTGAGGCCCTCGATCGGGTTCCACGTCTTGGTGCGCTTCTCGAAGATCTTCTCGAAGCTCTCCTCGAGCACCGGCAGTAGCGCCGTGCCGCCGGTCAGCCAGACCTCCTGCACCTCGCCGTCGAACTGGTTCTCGAAGAAGTCGAACGACAGGTTGATCTCGTTGCCGAGGTCGTCGAGCGTCTGCCCGATCGCCTCCTGGATGATCGAGATCTGGTCGCCGGGGTCGCGCTTGAGGTCCTCGGCCTGGCTGGGCTCGACGCCGACGCGGCGCGCGATCGCGTTCGTCAGGTCCTGCCCCCCCATGGGCACCTCGCGCGCGAAACAGGTGACGTTGTCGCGCAGGATGTTGATGCACGCCTTGGTGGCGCCGATGTCGACCAGGGCGACCGTGCGGCCGGGCTCCTGGATGCCGGGGTTGACGACCTCGCCGAGCTCCCAGGCGTTGCC
This sequence comes from Luminiphilus sp., assembly GCA_041236755.1. GTDB lineage: Bacteria > Planctomycetota > UBA1135 > UBA1135 > UBA2386. The sequence goes on from JBERSB010000484.1 coordinate 4,581, forward strand.
GAGCGCGAACCCGTCGACGCTGACGCAGACCGGCTCGAGGCCGATCTCGTTGAGCATGCGCCCGTAGTCGCTGACGACGTCCTTCTTGGCCGCGACGAGCAGGACGTTCATCTCCTCGTCCGCGACCGTGCTGTCCAGGTAGTCCAGCCGCTGCGCGTCCAGTTCCACGTCGTCGACGTCGAACGGGATGTACTTGTCCGCCTCGAGCCGCACCGCCTGGACGAGCTTGTCGTCGCTGATCGGCGGCATCGTGATGTAACGGAACACGACGTTCTTGCCGCTGACCGCCGTCGCCACGCGCTTGGTGCGGAAGCGCGCCGCCGCCATCAGCTCGGCGATCGCGTCCTGCCGCGAGGCTTCGTCATGAACGTCGATCTGGGCATAACCCGTGATGACGTGGTCGTACTTCTCGCGAGTCAGCTCGACGGCCTTGATACAACTCGTGCCGATGTCGAGACCGACGATGCTCTTCCGCTGCTTCAGCATGGACGCTCCTTCTAGGTGGACCCCGGTCCACTCACGGTCAGGTATCGGCGTAGCCGACGACCGGAGTTGAGCCCGCCCACGGCCGCCAAAGGCAGCCCGCCGCGCCCCTCGGCTGCACCTCCGGTGGCAGCGCCGGCTCAGCGTCGGACCGCCACAGACGGCGCCGTCCTGGCCGGGGTCATTCTTCGCCGAAGTTCGCGGCGACCAGCTCCGCGAGCGCGCGCAGCAGGTCGTCGGCGTCGGGGCCGGACGCCTCGAGCTCCAGCTCGACGCCCTTCTCGGCCGCGAGCATCATCATGCCCATGATGGACTTGCTGTCGACGCGCTCGTCGTCGTCGACGCGGCCGACCCGCAGGTCGCTGGCATACGAGTTGGCGGTCTGCACGAACAGGTGGGCCGGCCGCGCGTGCAGGCCGTGCTTGTTGCCCAGGGTCACCCGCAGGGTCCGCGCTTCGCTGTCGTCGTCAGCCATGGTCACTTCTCGGCGCCCATCTCGAGCAGCAGGTCCCGGATGGCGTCGCCGTCGCCCGCGTCGAGCAGGAAGCGGCGGAAGTCCGCGTTACGCGCGAGGCCCGCGATCCAGCGGAGGCACTGCAGGTGCGACTCGGGCTCGTCGCTGGGCGAGACCAGCAGGAACAGCACGTGCACGGCGCGGCCGTCGATGGCCTGCCACTCGAGGCCTGCGTGGCAACGGGCCAGCACCAGGGTGATGTCCTGCACCGACTCGCCCTTGACGTGGGGCACGGCCACGCTGTTGCCGAGGCCGGTCGAACCGATGGCCTCGCGCTCGGACAGGCGCTTTTGGAGCGCCTTGCGCGCGCTCTTCTTGAAGGCCCCCACGCCCTCTGCGGCCCCCAGCATCTCCTTGAGGGCGTCTTCCTTGTTGACGGCTTGCAGCTCCTCGATGAGGGCGGCGCCTTCGACCAGCTTGCGGATCATGGGCGGAGGAGTGTGCGGAATGGGCCCCGCCGGCGCAACTCTCCCGCGCAGACGATCCGCTCCCGGCACCGCGCGGACGCGGCTGTTGGCGACGCCGCGTCTAGCTGTCGAGCGTCTTGCGGACGGCGTCCTCGTAGGTCTCTTCACCCGGCGGCGGCGCCGGCTGGTGGGCCTCGGCGGCGCGCGCGCGCTCCTCCCGGGCATCCGGGAACTTGTGGTTGGTCAGCTTCTCCTTCCACTTGCGAAGCTGCGCCTCCATCTTGTCGACCAACAGGTCGATCGTCGCCGAGAACGCCTCGCCGCGGTCCTTGGCGACCAGCGGCGCGCCCTTGCGCAGGTGCGCGATGATCTCGATCTCGGGGTTCTCGTGGGCGTGGTCGGCGACCACCTCGACGCGCGTCAGCGCGTCCTCGAAGCGCCCGAGGCGCTGGAGCTTCTTGGTGGCGTGCTCCTGCATCCGCTCCGTGATGTGGTCGTGACGGCCCTTGAACTCGATCGATACTTCCGTGTGCTGGCTCATGCGGCTACCTCCTGTGCCCAGTATATCGGCCGCTGCGAGCCCCGCGCCCGGCTGCGGCCCCAACTTCGTCCGAGGACGAAACAAACCCGACCGTAATCGCGCTCCTGAGGTCGCCGCCGGACGCCATCAGGTGCGGTCGAATCCCCAGAACTTGACCTCGGGCTGCAGCTCGACCCCGAACTGGTCTAGCACCCGCTCCCGCACGTCGGCCATCAGCGCGAGGAAGTCGGCGGCCGTACCGGTGTCGTCGTTGACGAAGTAGTTCGCGTGCTTGGCGCTCACCTGGACGCCGTTGCGGCGCAGGTCCTTGCAGCCGGCCTCCTGGATCAGTCGGCCGGCCGCGTCGCCCTCGGGGTTCTGGAAGACGCAGCCCACGCTGCGCTGGGTGACCGGCTGGCTCTGGTTGCGCTGCTGCAGCGACGCGGAGAAGCGGTCGAAGATCCGCTTCGGGTGGTCCTCGACCAGCTCGAAGGTCGCCTGCACCACGACCGCACGCCCGAGGCCGCCGTCGCGGTAGCGGGGCGACAGCTGGTCGCGGCCGCGTACGCCGACGCGGCCGTCCTGCTCGACCACGGTCAGCGAGATCAGGTGCTCGAACGTCTCGCCGTCGCGGGTGCCCGCGTTCATCGCCACCGCGCCGCCGACGTTGGCCGGGATGCCGGTCAGCTTCTCGAGGCCCGCGAGGCCGGTCTCGCGCGTCGCTCGCAGCAGCCCTGGCAGCGTGACGCCCGCGCCGACGGTCACGCGCTCGCCTTCGCGCTGCAGCCGGTTGAGGTTCGCGAGGTGCATGACGACGCCGGGCACGCCCTCGTCTGCGACTACGACGTTGCTGCCTCCGCCGAGCACGCGCAGCGGCAGGTCCAGCTCGGCGCACGCGCGCACCGTCGCAGCGACCCCCTGCTCGTCGAACGGCTCGACGAACCACTCCGCAGCGCCGCCGATGCGCAGGTGCATCATCGGCCCCAGCGGCACGTCGCGCCGGACCGACGCGTGGTCGAGGAGCTGCGCGGCGAGGTCAGATGCCGCCAACGATGCCCCCCACCGCCGTGTCGATGTTGCCGGCGCCGAGCACGAGCACGACGTCGCCTGGGCGGTGCCGACCGGTGACCGACGCGGCGAGCTCCGCGACCGGGCCGCCGAAGTGCGCGTCTCCGCCGCGCTCGCGCACCGCGCTGACCAGGTCACCGGCGCTGACCGACGCCATGATCTCCTCGTCTTCGCGCGCCCCGTAGATCTCGGTTACCAGCGTCACGTCGGCGAGCGCCAGGGCGGCCGCGAACTCGTCGAGCAACAGCAGCGTGCGCTGGTACTGGTGCGGCTGGAAGGCGACGACGATGCGCTGCTCGGGGAACCTGCGGCGCGCGGTCCGGAGCACGGCCTCGATCTCGGCAGGGTGGTGCGCGTAGTCGTTGACCAGCACGCCGCCCGCGGGGCCTTCGTGCAGCTCGAAGCGCCGCCGCACGCCGCTGAACTCCGAGATCCCGCGGCACGCGCCTTCGAGATCGGCGCCCGCGACGGCCGCGAGCCCCAGCGCGAACATCGCGTTGAACATGTTGTGCCGGCCGGACAGCGACAGGTGCACGCGCGGCAGGCGCTGGCCGTGCAGGACCGGGTCGAACGACCAGCGACCGAGTTCTTCGCGGACCTCGAGCGCCCGCAGGTCGGCCCACAGCCCCGAGCCGACGGTGACGATTTCGACGTCGCTGCGCAGGCTGTTCAGGACGGCCTTGGGGACGGCCTCCTCGACCAGCGCGGTGCCGCCCGGCCGGACCCGCCCGAGGTAGCCCGCGAACGCGTCGATCAGCTCGTCGGTCGACGGGTAGCAGTCGAAGTGGTCGTGGTCGAGGTTGAGGATCGCCGCCCCGAACGGCCGGAGGTTGTGGAAGCTGCGGTTGAACTCGCAGGCCTCGACGACGAACGGCTGCCCCTTGCCGCCGTGGCCGTTGCCGCCGAGCTCCGGCACCTCGCCGCCGATCAGGTGCGACGGGTCGCGGCCGGCGCCGCGCAGCGCGGCGACGGTCAGGCCGGTCGTCGTGGTCTTGCCGTGCGTGCCGCCGATCGCCAGCGTGCGTCGGCCCTCGCTGAGACGGCCGACGGCCTCGGCGTAGAGCAGCGACGTGAAGCCGCGACGCACGCACTCCTGCACCTCGGGGTCCGAGAGCGGCACCGCCGCGCTGCGGATCACGTAGCCGTCGCTGCCTTCGACCAGCTCGGGCTTGCAGCCCGTCCAGACCGTGTGGCCCTCGGCGAACAGCCCGTCCACGACCGCGCCGCCGACCTGGTCGCTGCCGCTGACCTCGCCGCCGACGCCCGACAGCAGCCGGGCGAGGCCACTCATGCCGGAGCCGCCGACGCCGACGAAGTGGAAGCGACGGGAGACGAAGCTGGTGCCGGAGATGCCCTCCTGGACCTGGGCCTCCTCGACCTGCACGCGCGCGGGCGACGTGGTCACAGCGCACCCTCCTGGCGCTCGCGCGCGGCTTCCGCGGCGCGGCCAGCGGCGTGCCCAGCGGCGTGCCCAGCGGCCCGCTCAGCGGCATCCCCAGCAGCCTGCGCCGCCCGATGCTCGCCACGAGCACCCGACCGAGGCCGGTCGGCGCCGCCGCGCTCGATCTCGGCGCGCACGTCGGCGAGGATCGCCTCGGCGGCATCCAGGCGACGGAGCGCGCGCGCTCGGTCCCCCATCGCGGCGAGCGCCGACGGGTCCGCGAGCAACTCCGCGACGCTCGCGGCGAGCGTGCGGACGTCGCACGTCCACTCTTCGCAGACGCGCGCTGCGTCCGCGCGCTCCAGCACGCGCGCGTTGTGCAGCTGCTGCTGGTCCTTGTGGTGCGGATAGGGAACGACGAGCGACGCGCGGCCGACTGCCATCAGCTCGGCCACCGTCGTGCCGCCGCCGCGGCAGATCACGAGGTCCGCCGCAGCGAACAGCCGGTCCATGTCCGCTGCGACCGGCCGAACCTGCGCGCGCACGGAGCGATTGGCGCCCTCGTAGCGCTCGCGCACGCGCACCTCGTTGCCGAGCCCGCTCAGGTGCAGAACCTCGAGCGGCCGACCGACCTGCTGCAGCGCTGCGGGCACCAGCTCG
>JBERSB010000485.1:0-5771 GCA_041236755.1 Luminiphilus sp.
GTTCTCGCTCGACTTCGACGAGGTCGAGGTCAACGGCGAGCCGTGGGCGTGGTTCCAGGGCCGCACGGTGTTCCTGCCCGACGAGCCCGGCGAGTACGAGATCCGGACCCGTCGCTTCGACGTGGCCGCTGCGCCGGGCGTCGCGAGCACGGCTGCGCCGCTGCGCGTGTGCCGCTTCGAGCCGAGCAGCAAGCAGCTCGTCCTGGTGACCGAAGCAGGCGCGCCGCGGCCGACGGGGCTCCCGTACACGGCCGTGCTGCGCGGGCCTATGCCGAGCGCGATCGAGAACGGCGAGATCGTGCCGGTCGAACAGCTGCACCTGCCCGACGACGCCGCCGAGGCGGCTGCGCAGGCGGGCGGCGTCCTGATCCGGTTCCGGCCGGGAACCACGGTGCTGAAGTACGACGGATGGAGCGCAACCCCTGGACGTTGATCACGCTGGCCGCCCTCGGCCTCGCTGCGATCGTGCGGGCCCTGGCGCCGAGCGCGTGGCCGAACCCGCTGGTCCGTGACGGCGCGGTCGTCGAGGCCCGCGTCGTGCCGACGCTGCGCACGGCCGCGCAGGCGGTCGACGCGGCGTGCCGGCGCGGCGACGCGGTCGCGTTCGCGGCGCTGACGTCCGAGGCGTACCGCGCACAGCTCGAGCGGCGGCTCGAGGCGTTCGACGTGCGGCTCGACGGCCAGACGCTGCGTCGCGTCGTCATCGACGGCGGCTACGCGGACTGGCTGCGGCGCGACCGCGCCCTCTTGGCGACGGTCGCCGACGCGTCGTGGATCGCCGTCGCGGTAGACCGCGGCGTCGACGAGCGCGGCGAGCCCGACGGGGCGCAGGTGCTGGCGTTCGCGTGGGACGGCGAGCAGTTCGTGCTCGACGAGGTCCGGCACGCGCCGCGCGTCGTCGACGCCGACGTCGCCACGCGCTACCTCACCGAGTGGTTGCGGCTGCGGTGACGCTGCGCCTCGGCTAGGCTGTGCGTCAATGCAGCGCGAGCCATCCAGCACCGGCGCGTCCTTCGTGACGCCGGCTTCGTGGGCCCGCGCGCAGACCGCGCACGTCGACGAGCTGCTCGTCGAACAGGCGCACCTCGAGAAGAAGGCTGCAGCGGGCGCGGTGGCGTTCTTGTTCCGCGTGCCGATAGACGCGACCTTGCACGGCCGCCTGTCCCGGCTCGCGCGCGAGGAGCTGGTGCACTTCGAGCGCGCGCTCCGGCTGCTGGAGGCCCGCTGTGTGGCGTTCGAGACGCAGCCGTCGTCGGGCTACGCCGAGCGGCTCAAGAAGGCCGTCCGGCGTGACCAGCCGGGACGTCTCGTCGACGAGCTGTTGGTGGCGGCGCTGATCGAGCGCCGCTCGCACGAGCGCATGTCCCTCTTGGCCGAGGCCTTCCGCGGAGTCGCACCCGAGGTGGCTGCGTTCTACGCGGACCTCTGCCCTGCCGAGGAAAGGCACGAAGATCTCTACCTCGAACTGGCCACCTTGGTGGTCGATGACGACTCCACCCGACGCCGCTACGCCGAGCTCGGCGAGCACGAGGCCCGCGTCCTCGATGCGCTGCCGTTCGCGCCGCGGCTCCACAGCGGCCTCCCGATCGCCGCGGCAGAGGAGCGCGCCTGACGTGCTGCGACGCTGGCTGCGCAGGCTGGGGCTGCTGCTCGCCGTGTGTGCGGCCGGCTTCGGCGGCTGCACGGTGCTGCGCGGTCCCGTGAGTCTGCCGTTCGACCTGCTGATCAACCTCGGCCCGACGATCGAGGCAAAGGAGCTGCGGCCGCCCGAGGACGGCAAGGTGCGCGTGGTGTTCCTGCAGCACGGCATGTGGCGCACGGCGCGCTCGATGGACCGGCTGGCGCGCACGCTGCGCGCCAACGGCTACGAGGTCGTCAACGTCGGCTACCCGTCGACCGAGGCCTGGATCGAGGACCACGCCGCGCGGCTCAAGGACGTCGTCGAGGCGCGCGTCGCGGCCGGCGCCGTCGACGAGCTCTCGTTCGTCGGCCACTCGATGGGGGGGCTCGTGATCGAGGAGTACCTGCGTCGCGCCGACGCGCGCGCGCCCAAGGCCTGCGTCTACCTGGGCTCGCCGCACCGCGGCGCGGTGCTCGCGGACAAGCGCCACCACTGGTTCGCGTTCCAGCTGGCGATGGGGGGCCGGGCGGCGGCGCAGCTGGTCACGACCGCGGAACTGCACCAGCGCCCGATCCCGTTCGGCGATCGCTCGGGCACCGTCGTGGGCGACATCGGCGAGGGCAACGGCGCGATCCCCGGGCACGACGACGGCACCGTGGGCGTCGCCGAGGCGACCTTCGCGGGCTGCGCGGACTCGGTCGTGCTCCCGGTCGGGCACAGCAGCATCACGGTCGTGCCGGCGGTGTTGCGGCAGGTCTTGTGCTTCTTGCGGGACGGCCGGTTCGCCCCCGCGCTCGGCTGAACGGGCGCTCTCGGCGGTTTCGCCCGGGGTGTGGGCGCGCTACCATCTTCGCCACCCGATGAACAAGCCCATCCAGACCCTCATGCTCGGCGCGGGCTTCGGCGCCACGTTCCTCCTGGGCCTGCTGGTGCAGCGCGGGGTGGACAGCGACGCCGCGACGCTGGGCGCGCAGGGCCGCGGCCCGATCAACGCCCCGCCCGCGCCGACGACGCAGCCGGTCGAGCCGGACCAGCCGGCGCCGATCGTCTACAGCGAAGAGGGCGGCTCCAGCTCGGCCAACAACGGCTTCATCGCGGTCACCGGCAGCTACGGCGTGGGCACGTCCGTGCTCTACCTGGTGGACACCGTGAACCGGCAGCTGGCCGTCTACGAGGCCCGGGGCGGCAGCGCCGCGCAGCGGCGGATCGTGCTGGTCGGGGCCCGCCGCATCGACCTGGACCTGCAGCTCCCCAGCTACAACGACCGGTCGGAATACGAGTACGACGACCTGCAAAAGCTGTTCGACAAGCGCGATAAGAAGGGCCGTTCGGCGTCATCGGGCCTCGAGCCCGGCACTGGATCCGGCAAGTAGTGCCTTCCCAACAGGTCCCGTTGCGGTAAGCTGTTTAGGCCGCTGTCCCTTCAGCGGTCACTCTTTGCCCCCCGAAGCGCCTGCGGCGCAGCCGCGCTTCGGAGGAATCGTCATCCGTCCCACCCCTCTTCCCAACACTCTCGTCCCAACGAGGCAGTGAGGTAAGTCCGTGTCCCAGTCCGAAGATTTCCTCTCGTTCGAGAAGGCCCTGCGCGAGCTGCAGCTTCGTAGCGAAGAACTGAAGAAGCTGGTCTCCGAGGGCGAGATCCGCGCCTACCGCGACGGCGACTCGATGAAGTTCCGCGCCGAAGACGTGGCCTCTCTGACCTCGCAGAGCGCCGGTGACTCCAACCTGTCGTTCGCCGACTCGCTCGAGGACGACACCGGCATGGTGACCGAGCAGATCTCCGACGAGGACACGCTGCTCGCCGACGACGACTTGGTCGAAGAGGCGCCCGCCCGCTCTGCGCGTTCGGCAAAGCCGCAGCGCGCCGCCGCGCCGGTGCAGCAGGCAGAGGAGACCCCGGCGTGGGTCACCGCCGTGGCCGTGCTGAGCACCGCCGTGCTCCTCTGGGCGTTCATGATCGGCAACGCGCTGACCGAAGAGCAGAGCCCTGAGGACAGCTTCTTCACCTCGGCGTTCGCCCAGAAGAAGTAGCGCAGCCTGCCGCGCCCGGCTGCTCCCCGAGATCGTTCCTCGAGATCGTTCCTCGCGCGGGGCTCGGCCGGGTCACGCTGCGCCAAGCGACTCCCCTGCGAGAGCCACGGAGGAGGCCTGTATCGGCCTCCGTCGTGGCTTTTGGCGTTTGGTCCGGATACGTTCTCGGCGTATTCGCTGGCAGGTCAGTGCCAGCGCACGGTCAGCCAAGCGATCCCGAGAGGGGGGCATTCGATGAAGTACACCATGATGATTGCGGTGCTCTGCTGCGCCGCTGCCTGCGTAAGTCCCGACGAACACCACCGCCTGGAGCGCGAAGCCGCGGTCCTCAAGATCCAGCGCCAGGAAGCGGAGGAGCAGCTGCGCAAGCTCGCTACCCAGGTCGAGCGCCTGCGCAGCGAGAACCAGGACCTCGGCGCGCGCGCTGCCGACGCGACCTGGATCGCCGAGCAGAAGAAGAAGCTCGCGGATCTGATGGAGCGCTACGGCACCGGCGGCGTCGACCAGGTCAACGGCGTCGAGGTCGTGCAGACCGCAGAAGGTGTCGCCTTCCGCGTCGCCGGCGGCGTGCTGTTCGCGCCCGGCCAGAACGTGCTGTCCGACGGCGGACGGCGCACGCTGGACGGGCTGATGGGCTCGCTCCAGGGCCGCAAGATCCGCGTCGAAGGGCACACCGATGACACGCCGATCGTGCGCAGCCGCTGGGGCACCAACCTGCGGCTGTCGGTCGAGCGCGCAATGAGCGTCGCCGACCACCTGATCAAGGCCGGGTTGTCGAAGGACCGGGTCAGCGCTGCGGGCTACGGTCCGAATCGCCCCGCGATCGAGGGCACGTCGGACGAGGCGCGCCAGAAGAACCGTCGCGTCGAGATCTTGATGATCGACCGCTAGGCTTTGGCGGTGATCAGCCGCCGCTGGACCGCGCCGTGTGTGCTGGGCCTCGTGCTCGCCGCCGCGTGCGCGGACGACGCAGCGCCGTCGGGCGAGGGCAGCCGGTTCGCCGCGCGCAGCGGACGCTTCGGCTCCCTGCGGGACTTCTACCTGCTCGAGGCAGCCGACGGCGCGCCCGGCGACGGGCTGCTCGTGGACCGCTTCGAGGCCACCCAGCGCGACTGGATGGAGTTCGCCGCGACGGCGTCGGGAGCGGCGATCGCGGCCGACCAGGTCCCGATCGTCGGCCGGCTCTCGCTGCCGGTCGGCGGCGTCGATCTCTTGCAGGCGCGGGCGTTCGCCCGGTGGCGCTGCGGGCGGCTGCCGTCCGAGGCCGATTGGTCGGCGGTCGCGCAGGGTGGCGGCAGCGGCCCGTTCCCGTGGGGGAGCAAGGAGGACGCGACCCGGGCGAACACGGGCGACCTCGCGCTCGGCGAACGCATGCCGGTGGGCACGTTCGAGTCCGGCAGGCGCTCCGGCGGCGACGCGCCCTACGACCTGGTCGGCAACGTGCGCGAGTGGACCGAGACCGTGCCGCTGGAGTGGTGCCAGGAGCGCGCTGTCGGCGACGCCAGCTCGTTCGGACGCAGCGCGCGGCGGGCGCTGCAGGTGCCGGCGCTGCGCGCATGGGCGGACCGGTTCGGCGCGCTGCCCGCGGGCGTCCTGGTCGCCGTCGGCGGCGACGGCGTGCCGCGACGGTGCGTGGGCGCGGACTACGAGACGCCCATGCGCGACGTGTTCGAGCGGCAGTTCGACACCCAGTCCGCAGGGGAGCGCCGGCAGCGCACGGGGCTGCGCGTCTACACCACGGTCGGCGAGCTGTGGGAACGGCTGGTCGCTATCGACGACGTGCTCGCGGCGGACGAACGCGCGCAGGTCGTCGCGTTCGCGCGCCGCGCCGGCAATCGCGCGGCGTTCCGCAGGGCGATCGAGCGGTCGCCGCAGCGCAGCGTGCGTCCTGCAGCGGGAACCGCCGCGGCCGCGCTCCTGGACGAGGTGCTGCGCCAGCCGTGAGCGAGCCCGGGCAAGCGCCGCGCGACTCGTTTTCGCGTTACCGCGACCAGCTCGCTGCGGTCGGGTTCCGGCCGAGCACGGCGCGCGGCCAGAACGTCCTGCTCGACCCGAGCCTGCCCCGGTGGATCGCCGAGCAGGCGGGCGCGGGTGCCGAGGACACGGTCGTCGAGATCGG
>JBERSB010000486.1:0-2023 GCA_041236755.1 Luminiphilus sp.
GATCTGCTGCCCCAGCACGCACCCCGGCCCCGCCACGACACCCTGCTCGCAGCCTGACCTGCCGTCAGCCGCGGCACCACCCGCGACCGCAGCCCAGCCGCCGGCGCCAATACCACGGAAATGAGGTCGACTGGGCCGCCGACGACCTGCGCCTTCGCTTGCTCAACATCGACCACACCGGCGTCGAGCGGAACATCGTCGAGCTGCGCCTCTCTGACATCCAGGCGCGTCGCGGCGCCCGCTGAGGTCTCCGCTGCGGTGCGTTCGCGGCGAGGCGTCGCCGTCGCTAGGATCCTCGCGTCGACGATCGATGTGCGCCTGAGAGCGCACGAAGCCGAACCGGACGGGAGCGCTGTCGCAGTTGTTGCTTGCGCGCATCGATCGAGAGAAGCTCCTGAGTAGCTCTGCTCGCCTACTCGACGCACGCGCCGCTGCCTCGCGCTGCGGCGGCGAGGCTTGCCGCGACGGCGGTCGCGACCGCGCGGTCAACAGCCACCTCTACGATTGCACTCCTCACCATGAAGAAGACGACTGTTGCCCTGCTCGCCGCTGCTGCCCTCCTTGTTGGCACGTTCGCCGTCATCGCGACGACGATCGGCGACCCTCCTGCGCCCTACCAGCAGGGTGCGGGAGAGCCACTCGGGTCGGGCGCTGCAGGAGCGCAGGGGCAAGCTCTCGACGCGGGCGCCAGCCGAGCGCGCACCGAGGTCACTCCTGAAGTCGACGAGCCCGAGCCCGAGACCTTGGCCGCTGGACGTGATGGTCTGCTACGCGGACGGGTCGTGAGCGACGATCTCGGCACGCCCCTCTCCGGTGCCACGGTGACGATCACCCGTCGCAAGCGCAGCGAGTTCATGATCCCCGATGCCGAGGAACGCAACGCACGCCACCCTGTCGTTGCGGCCGTAACCGACGACGATGGCTGCTTTGAGGTCGCCGTCCCGACGTCCGTGCCGCTCGACGTGGAGGCCAGCGCCGGCGAGCACGCCACCGCGCGGCGCGACCACCTCTTCGCAGGGGACGACGTCGAGCTGCGGCTCACGGCCGCAGCGATCCTCGAGGTCGTCCTGACCCGCGCATCGGACGGCTCGCCGGTCGAGGGCGCGCTCGTGCTCGGCCGGGACAGCCGGCGGATCGAGCAGTGCCGCGCGCGTGCGGACATCGGCGGCCGCGTCTTATTCGATGGCCTGCAGCCGGGCCTTCTCACCGTGGAGATCACGCCGCGCGACGCGGCTCTTCCCCCATCGAAGAGGATCGAGCTGCGCGCGGGCGTGCGCGCTCGGCTGGACCTCGCCCTCGAAGACGGCGTGCGGGTCCACGGCATCGTCAGCAACTCGCACGGGCACCCGATCGCCGGCGCCGAGGTCGGCCTGGGGGCGTCATATCAACGCTCCGTAGTCACGGACGTGCACGGGCGGTACGAGATGATCGGGCTCGGCGGGGCCAAGCGCCGCGACCTCGCCGACCTCCGGGCCCGCGCGGAGGGCCACGGCGAGGAACGCAAGAGGCGCGGGGACGTGGAGCTGTCCGAGGACACACGGCTGGACTTCGTACTCCGTCCGGCACGGGTCGCGACGGGGCGGGTAGTCGACAACGATGGCGACCCGATCGAGGGGGTCTATGTCGCCGGCGTCGGATCCAAGACCGTGGAAGGCGTGTCCCGCTCGGACTGGGAGTCAGCGATCACGGGACCCGACGGTCGGTTCGAGCTGACCAGACTGCACGCGCTGATCGATCACCAGCTGTTCCTCCGCAAAGACGGTTACGGCACGCGGGTCTACGACTTCCCCGCCGACGAGGGTGACCGCGAGCGGATCGAGTACGGCGATCTGATGCTGCACCCCGCTGGACGCATTGAAGGGATCCTGAGGGCCCAAACCGGCGCCCCGATCCCCGACCACCTGGTCAAGCTGCGGGGCGCGAACGCGGACCTCGGTCGCTTCCGTCCGGACGAGGAGGCCTTGAAGAAGAAGTGGGTAACAGCGGTCCGGCACTCGCGCACGGACACGCATGGACGGTTCCA
>JBERSB010000487.1:0-8431 GCA_041236755.1 Luminiphilus sp.
GTGTCCTCGACCCGCACGTAGATCGTGCCCGAGGTGCCCGCAGGCAGGTTGAACACGCTGTAGACGCCCGGGTCGCTCGTGCCGGAGACCGTCATCATGTTCTGGAAGTTGACGCCGTCCGAGGACCACGAGAACCGGAAGTTGTCCCCGTCGCTCGAGCTCGACTGCCAGGCACGCAGGTGGAACGCGACGCTCGAACCACCAGCGACGTTGAACGTCCACTCGTGGTCGAGGTAGCTGACGCGCTGCGACGGCGGACCGCCCGTACGCAGCTCGCGCAGCTGCTCGACGACGCCGTTGAGCGTCGCGGTGTCGACGTAGCTACCGGCGCGGATCTCGGAGTTGATCGAGGTCTCACCGTTCGCCGTGTCGTCTGCCGAGCCGACGCCGGGCGTCGTCACAGCACCCGTGCTTGCCCACGAAGACACCCCGGCGATGTTCACCGCGCGCACGCGGTAGTAGTAGGTCGTCTCGCCGACGACCGAGCTGTCCGCGTAGCTGACCACGTTGGCGCCGACCGAAGCCAGCGGAGCGTAGTTGACGCCGTCGGTGGAGCGCTCGACCTCGAACCCGGACTCGTCGAACGAGTTGTCGGTCCAGCTCACGTTCACCAGGTTGCTGCCCGCGGCAGCAGCGCTGGCGTTGCCCGGCGCGTTCGGCGGCGACGGCTGCGAGATCCCGGACGCGCGGATGAACAGCGCGTCCACGAACAGCGTGTCGAGCGCCGTGTTGCCGGCCGTCTGGTCGGTGTCCACGATCCGGACGTAGACGTTGCCGCCCAGCGTCGGCGGCAGCGGCGCCGAGTAGGTCGTCCCGTCCGACGTCGCGGTGACCGTCATCGCCGTCTGGAACGAGGCGTTGTCGCTCGACCACTGGATCAGGAAGTTGTCACCGTCGGACGACGGCGTCTGCCACGCGTTGGCGTGGAGCGTCAGCGTGCCGCTCGGCGAAACCGGGATCACGTAGGTGTGGACCAGGTAGCTGTAGCGGCTCGAAGGCTTGCCGCCGGAGCGGCGCTCCTCGAGGCCCTGGGCCTGACCGTCGTCGCTGGTGGTCAGGGCGAACGTGCCGCTGATCGTGCCGGCGCCCAGGATCTCACCTGTGGCGAAGTAGTCCTGCGACGAGAACGCCTCCGTCGTCGCGGTCGCGACGTTGGAAGGCGCCGACGCCAGCGCGCCGTTGAAGGCGCGGACGCGGTAGTCGTAGGACGTCGACGCGGCGAGGCCCGTGTCCGTGTAGGCGACCACGTTGGCGCCGACCGAGGCGACCTGCACCCAGTTGTTCAGACCGGCGCCCGAGCGCTCGACCGCGAAGCCGGTCTCGGTCGACGAGTTGTCGTTCCAGGTGAGGTCGATCGACGAGGACCCCGCCGCAGCAGCGGCGAGCCCGTTCGGCGCCGTGGGCGGCTCCGGCTGCGGCGTCGTCGCGCTGGCGACGTTGGAGAAGCCGGACGGGCCGGCCACGTTCGACGCCACGACGCGGTAGTAGTAGGTCACGCCGCTCGTCAGGCCCGTGTTGCCGTAGGACGTCGAGTTGGCCGGCAGGCTGGCGATCACCGTGAAGCTGACGCCGTCCGTCGAACGCTCGACGGTGTAGCCGTCCTCGTCGTCGGCGTTGTCGGTCCAGCCGAGGCTGATCGTCGTCTCGCTGGTCGCCGTCGCCGAGAGACCCGTCGGCGTCGCCGGCGGGGTGGGCGTCGGCGTCGTCGCGCTCGCGACGTTCGAGTAGCCGGACGGGCCGCCGAGGTTGGACGCCACCACTCGGTAGGAGTAGGTGGTGCCGCTCGTCAGGCCCGTGTCGCCGTAGGACGTCGAGTTGGCCGCGAGGTTCGCGATCACCGCGAAGTTCACGCTGTCCGTCGAACGCTCGACGGCGTAGTCGTCCTCGTCGTTGCTGTTGTCGGTCCAGCTGAGGCTGATCGTCGTCTCGCTGGTCGCCGTGGCCGACAGCCCGGACGGGGCCGCCGGCGGGTCCGGCAGATCCGTCGTGGCCGTCGCCACGTTGGAGTAGCCAGACGTGCCGGCCGAGTTGGACGCCGAGACGCGGTAGCTGTAGGTCGTGCCAGGCTGCAGGCCGGTGTTCGAGTAGCTCGTCGTGTTCGCGCCGAGCGTGGCGATCACCGAGTAGCCGCCGCCGGTCGACCGCTCGACCGTGAACGAGCTCTCGTCGGAGCTGTTGTCGGTCCAGGACAGGTTGATCTGGTCCGTGCCGGCCGTCACCGCGGAGAGGCCGCTGGGCGCGTCAGGCGGCGAGTTGGGCACCGTGACGTCGAGGCTGAACGAACCAGTGGCGCCGTTGTAGCCGCCGACGCGGATGTAGTAGAGGCCCGGCGACACGTTGGCGCTCACCGTCGAGCGGTAGCTGCTGCACGAGTCGTCGTTGCACACGATGCTGCTGAGCGAGCCACAGGTGCCCGAGAACATCTGCAGCGCGGTGTCCCACGAGGCGAGGCCACAGGTGGTCACCGACAGCGTGCCCGTGCCGGTCACGTCCACCTTGAACCACACGTCGCTGCCGCCAGCAGCACACGGCCACGACGGCGACGAGGTGTAGGCGCCGCTGCTGGAGTAGGGCCCGTTGACGCCGGCCGTCAGCGCGATCGCGTCGACGCAGTCGTCGTTGGCCAGACCCGGCTGGCCCGGGTAGGGCAGCGAGTGCTGGTCGCAGGCCCAGACCAGGTCGTTGTAGTTCGGCGTGCCGTTGCTGAGGTTCCCGTCGTCGTCGTCGGCGACGAACACCTCGAACACGGCGTCCTGCTGGTTGACCGCGTCGGCGACCACTGTGCTGACGACCAGGTTGTTGGACAGGCTGATCGCCGTCGCGCGGCTGCCGTAGGTCGTCTCGAGGCGGTTGCGGAACTTCCACGCGAAGCCCATCCACGACTCTCCGGCCTGGTGCACGCCGCAACCGCTGCACGGGTACTGCGTCGTGTTGTTGGCGTTGCGGATGCCGACGCCGGACGTCTGGAAGCCGCTGCCCAGGATCGGCGAGTCGACGATGTAGCAGCCGATGATGTCGCCCCAGCCCTCACTCAGGCCGTTGGTCTGCGAGATGCCGCCGTAGCGGTCGTCGAGCAGGTGGCCCCACTCGTGAGAGACCACGGTCGAGAACGCTGTGTTCGCGCAGCCGCTACCGGCCTGGTAGAAGTTGATCGAGTTGCCCGTGTAGTAGGCGTTGCACGAGCTGTTGATGTTGACGTTGACGGTGCACGCGCTGGCGGTGTCCAGCTGCGAGCTGTTGCCGAGGATCGCGCGGGTCCACTCGTTGGTCAGGTCCGTCCACCACGACGTCGTCGTGTGCGCGCCTTCGTTGGTCGACGAGTTGGAGTTGAGCAGCTGGATCGTCGTCGCGACGCCCGGGTTGACGGTCCAGGAGCCCGACGGCGCCGCCGTGCCCGAGATCAGTTGGTGGTGGCGACCGTCGAGGCCCGAGATGCTGATGGTCGTCGCCGTGGCGATGTCGATCACGAACTGGCCGTTGGCGTCGGTGACGACCGTGCCCTGGTTGGGCACGCTGATCTCGAGGCCCGGCATCGGCACGTTGACCAGCGGGTCGTAGGCGTCGTCGCCGGTGCGGGTCCACCCCATCACCGTGACCGTGGTCGGCACGGGCGGGAGCGGCATCGCGAGCTCGGGCTTGGCCGCCTTGGCGCGCGCGGGCAGGTGCGTCGCGAGGCTGCAGCCGGGGAAGCCGCACTCGTGCTTGTCGCTGACGAACGCCAGCACTTCGCCGGTCTGCGCATCGACGTACGACCTGCCGACCGAACCCTGGCCGTCGAAGTCGACGTTGCTGAGCGCGACCTCGTAGGCGAGCCGCGGCGTCTGCAGGCTGTCGGCTTGGACGTCGCCGTAGATCACGAGCCTCGGCGCCGCCGGCGCGGCGGGCTGCGGCGCGAGCGACGGCTTCTCGCCGAGCTCCTGCCACGCCATCATCCACGCCGCTTCCCCGGTGATCGCCGGCGTGACCACGAAGTCCGCCGGGATCTGGAAGACGGTGCTGCCGAACATCGGCACCCGACCCTTCATGTGCACGCGAACATCCGCGCGGCCGCCGATCACCTCGAGGCCCTGGTAGAACTGCTGGAACTTGAACGACCACACGCGGTGCATGCGCGCGCCGATCTGCTCGCGCATCTCGCTGCCGCCGAGCCGGAGCAGCTCCCGGTTGGACTCGAGCAGGGCGAGCGCATGGCGGCGCGCCTCGACGAGCGAGTTCTCCCGCCAGTCCGCGATCGCGACACCCGAGCCCCAGATGGCCTTCGGCGTGCCCGTCGCGGGCGCCCAGGTCACGCTCCAGTCTCCGCCGTTGTCGCGCAGGAAGCCGCGCCACTCTTCGCTCAGTCGCCACTCGGACTCTGCAGCCTGGGTCGGCGCGGGGCCCTTGCCGGCAGGCGGAGCTTGGGAAGGGAGGACCGACGCGGTGGCGGCCAGCAAGGCCACCCCACAGGAGATCAGGTATCGCATGGAGTCCGGAGGTTCGGGACGGAGTTCGAGCAAGCCCGCGGACAGCGTCAAAAACGCTGCGCGAGCATCCAAAAAGGATAGCACCTGCAACGCCCGCGTGTGGCGCGGTCGACCAGCAGCGCGGTCCCGCGTGATCGCTCGATACGGCGGGGCGTTCGGCAAAGCGCGCCGCTCAGCGATCGCGATACTGCAATACGGCGCGGCCGTGCTCTTCGACGGGTCCGCCCGTGGCATTGCCGGATGCCGAACAAGCAGACAGCGCAGGCTCGGGCGCGTATCCGCACCGCATCGCCTCGATCACCAAAAGCGCCGCCACTGCACCTACATAGAGCCCACCACACAGACGCGTGCGCAGCCGCAGGATCAAAATGTCCGTTGCCAAGGCCCATAGCACACAGAACGCGGGAACGGTGAGCGCCCCGAACCGCGCGTAGCCGAAGAAGCACGCTGCCGGGACGAACTTCGACGCGACGAGGAACATCCACGGAGCGAGCTGCGCTGCTGCGCCTCGGCGCCACGCGACCCCGAGACCGAGCAGGGCCGCAGACAGGCAGAGCGCGCGCCACAGCGAGGCTGTGCCAGAGCTCGGCTCGACGAGGTCGACGGGGTGACGCACACCATCGAGCCCGACGGGCAGCGCGTAGCCGCCGAAGCCCGTCGCAACGCCGCGGAACGTGCGCGCCAGCTTCTGCGCCAAGAGCCC
The DNA here is from genome assembly GCA_041236755.1 of Luminiphilus sp. Classification (GTDB taxonomy): domain Bacteria; phylum Planctomycetota; class UBA1135; order UBA1135; family UBA2386. The sequence goes on from JBERSB010000487.1 coordinate 5,167, forward strand.
AACAGCCCAGGCCGGACGGTCCGCGAGCCGCGCGACGCCTACGCGGTAACCGTGGTTGACGAGCTCGAGGTGCGGCGGGTAGTCGAGCCGGAGCGGGCCGCCCGGCTCGAGCACCGGCGCCAGCCAAGGGGGGTAGTTCGCGAGGCCGGCGCGCAGCGGCGGGCGGTCGTCGAGCGCGGCGCGCGTGAAGCCGCCGTCCGACGAAGGGTGGTTCGCCAGCGCGAAGTTGAACGGCCCGTAGATGGTCAGCAGCGGCGAACGCAACGGCTCGGGCCGCGAGCCGAACGCTTCGTCCAGCACGCCTAGGTCGCCGGGGCGGACCTGCTGCGCGCCGCGGCGACGCATCGTCTGGTCGACGAAGACGAACGCCATGTCCCTCGCGAACGCAGGCATGGCCTGCACCTCCGCGAGCGCCGCCGGATCCCACGGCAGAGCGCCGGGCATCGGCAGCTCCGACGGCGGGCGACCGGGCAGGCCGCGCTCATTGGCCGTCGCCACCTCCCGCGCAGCCGCCAGCTGATACGGCGCGAGGCACGCGACCAGCGCACCGGCCGCGACGGCGGCGCGCAGCAGACCGCCGCGGCCTCGCCGAACGGAGACCCAGGCGAGCGCCAACACCACGAACAGCAGGTGGTCGACGCGGAACAGGCACGCGGCGGCCTGGCCGGCGCCGAACCACACCGCCGTCCCCCACCCTGCTTCCGGCGTCCGCAGCCGCTGCAGCGCTTCGACGCCGAGCAGCGCGAGCAGCAGGAACGGCGGGCCTACGTGCAGCCCCGAGCTGATCACGACGAGGTTCGTGGCGAACGCCGCGAGCGTGCCGCTGACGAGCCCGACGCGCTCGCCGAAGTCGCGCCGGGCGATCGCGTAGACGAGCGGCGCGACCAGCGCGCCGAGCACGATCATCAGGACGCGCGCCAAGAGCAGGTCGGCCCCGTCGGCCGACACGCCGAGCAGCCAAGGCATCGCGGGCGGGTCGAACGGCAGCTCGTAGAGCGGGCCCGAGGCTTCGCCGCGCAGGTAGCGCAGCCACTTCGGCGCGTCGCCTTCGTAGGCCGCGACCGTGGACGCGGCGAGCTCCCCTGTCGCGAACGAGAAGGTGAATCGCACGAGCGATGCCAGCGCGAACAGGCCGACAGCTCGCGCCCAGAACGACCGTGGAGCGTGCAAGGCGACCAGGCTGGAGTATGCCAGGGACGGGCCAGAGGAACCCGCGCTAGTCGTGCGCGGAGCGACGGAGACCGCGGCCGCTCAGGAGTCGTCGGCGAGCAGCAGCGCGAGCGTCTGCCGCGAGCTGCGCTTGACGCACTCGGCGACGAACTGGTCGGCGTCGGGCAGAGCAGCCGCCTCGGCGGGCCAGCCGCCGCCGATCTCCGGCGCGTCCGCGACGCCGTCGAACTCGTCGAGGAACCGCTGGTAGGTCTCGCGCACCGCCTCCCGGTAGCTCTTCACGAGCGCGTAGGCCTCGTGGTGCGAGACCTGGTCGGTCGGCCACGTCCACGTGGTCGCGCCCATCACGTCGCCGAGCTGCCAGTCGCTCTTGGTGGTCTTCTCGTGCTCGTTGTGGCACGACACGCACGCCGCCGCCGACGCGAGGTCCGGGAACATGGCGACCTGTCGGCCCGAGCGCGGATTCTGGAAGAAGCGGGGCTGACGCGAGCTGCGCACCTCGGTGAACACGCGCTGCTCGTCTTCGGTGAACCGATTGCTGGACTCGATCGGGAAGTCCGAGCCGAGGCGCAGGCCGAGCGGATGACGCGAGCGGAACAGGATCTGCGCGCAGCTACGCAGGAACAGCGCCGGCAGCGGCCCCGCGACCACGTCCTGCTCCGCCCAGTCCTCGCGGAACGCGAGCCCGCGCTTCTTGCCGGGGCCGACGATCTCCTTGGTGTAGAGCGCGCGCGCGACGTCGTTCTCGTTGGCGAGCATCTTGAACAACGTCTCGGTCGCGAGCGAGCCGCCCGCGCCGCGGGTCTCGGCGAGCGCCGGCGGCGCGGTCGCGAACAGGTAGATGCCGACGACAACCAGCAGCAGGGGGGCCGTGAAGCGGGGGGCTTTCATCGCGGTCAGTCGTTGTCCTTGGCGGGATGAACTGGGGGGCCGTAGGCGCGCGAGCCGCGCCCGAGGTAGTCGCGGACCACAGGCAAGGGCACGGCGTCCTTCATGTCGACCGGGAACGCGTGGTCGCCGCGGCGCATCGTGTGGTTGCCGTGGAAGTCGTGGCACTGGAGACAGGTCTGCCAGTCTCCGGCCTCGAACAGCGCGGCGTGGCTCGGCACGATGGGGTCGTCGCGCACCTCGGTGTCGGTGTGGCAGTGACGGCACACGCCCGGATCGGCGGTGACGCGCACGCCGTGGTGCTCTCGGTGGCAGCCCGTGCAGTGCTGGACACCCTGGGCGTCCTGCGCGGCAGCGAAGCGCGTCTCGCTCAACACCGCGAGCGGATGGCGCTCGGTCGGCCGCTCGTGGCAATCGGCGCACGCTGCGTCCGACACCGGCGCCATGCCGATCACCGCAGGCTCCTCGCGCAGCCCGAGCAGGTAGCGCGCGTTCGCCTGCAGCTGCTGACGGAGCGTACCCGGCGCCCAAACGTGGCATGCGTCGCAGTCGAGGCGCTCGTGGCCGGGAGTGGCGCGGCCTGCGGCCTGCAGCCACTGGGTCTCGGGCGCCTGCAGCGTCAGCGCCAGCACCAGCGCGCAAGCGGCGCCCAGGCAGTACGCGTTGCGCCGCGCCCGATTACGCCAGAGCGTCCTCACGCGGGTCCACCCCGGTACGTGAGGATCATGAAGACGTGCCAGGCTGCGAGCGCAGTGACCATGATTGAGACTATCACGTGCGTCGGGAGCCAGACCCGCATGTAGCGGTCGCGCTTGTCCGCGTCGGCGACGACGGTCTTGTCGAGGCAGCCGATCACCGTGTTCGCGATCCAGAGGAGGCTCAGCACCGACAAGAGCCCGTGGCCGAGCCCGCGTTGGTGCAGCAACAACACGACAGGCGACAGCGCGCCGACCGCGCGGTGCGGCAGCTCGAGCTTCTTGGCGAGCGCGAACCGCCCGCGCGCGCGCGCGAGCGGGAACATCCACTGCCACGCGAGCACGGCCAGCACCAGCGCGCCGGTGGTGACGCGCCACGCATAGACGGACTGCAGCGCGTTCCAGGCGGCCACCGCGGGCAGGATCGCCCAGATGCACCAGAGCGCGGCCAGCCAGAGCCCGACGCGCGACCATCGGCGTTCTTCGTCGCTGCGCTCGCGGGCCGGCGGCGC
>JBERSB010000488.1:0-3445 GCA_041236755.1 Luminiphilus sp.
GCTCACCATGACGAACCCCGACTACGACGTCGTCATCCTCGGCGGCGGCCTCGCCGGCGGCCTGCTCGCGCGACAGCTGCAGCTGCAGCGACGGGATCTGCGCGTGCTTGTCCTGGAGCGCGCTACGGACACCTCGTTCAAGGTAGGCGAGGCGACCGTCGAGCTGTTCTCCAACTACCTCGTGCGCAAGCTGGGGCTCTCGACCTACCTCTACGAGAACCACCTGCCCAAGAACGGCCTCCGGTTCTTCTTCGACGAGGAAGGCTGCAACGCGCCGATCACGGAGATGAGCGAGATCGGCAGCTACGGGCTGCCGTTCCACCCGAGCTTCCAGCTCGACCGCTCCGCGCTCGAGCGCGAGCTGCGCGACGGCAGCGCCGCGCTCGGCGCCGACGTGCTCGAGGGCTGCAAGGTCGAGGACGTGCAGCTCTCGGAACCCCACCACGCGGTCGAGTTCGACGAGCGCGGCGTCCGGCGCCGCGTCACCGCGGGCTGGGTCGTCGACGCGACCGGGCGCACCAGCCTGCTCGCGAAGAAGCTGGGCCTGCGCGTGCCCGAGAAGCAGCACCGCTGCCTCGCCGCGTGGGCGCGCCTGGGCGACGTCGTCGACCTCGACGGCCCGGACATCGACCAGGCGTGGCGCGACCGGACCCGCAACACCTCGCGGCGGCTCTCGACGGTGCACTTCATGCACCGCGGCCGCTGGGTCTGGCTGATCCCGCTGCGCGGCGGCGTGACCAGCGTCGGCGTCGTCGGCGACGTGCGCCACGTCTCGCGCGACGTGCTCTCCCAGCGCGGCCTGCACCAGTTCCTGCAGGGCCAGCGCGCCTGCCGCGACCTGGTCGCCGACGCCGAGTGGCTCGACTTCGGTGGCTACGGCCAGCTCGCCTACGGGACCAAGCAGTGGCTCGGCGACCGGTGGGCGGTGGTCGGCGAGGCGGCCGCGTTCAGCGACCCGTTCTACAGTCCGGGCAGCGACTTCATCACGCTCGCGAACGACTACGTCACGGACCTCGTCTGCCGGCAACGAGACGGCGAGGACACGGCTGAGCGCCAGCAGCTCTACGAGGGCTACCTGCAGTTCCGCTACCGCGCCAACCTGCCGCTCTACAGAGACCAGTACGAGCTGTTCGGCAGCTACGAGCTGATGTCGATCAAGTGGAACTTCGACATCGCCGCCTACTACGCGCTCTGGGTCGACTCCTACCTGCGCGACATGCACCTCGACACCGCAGACCTCCGTCACGAGCTGCGGCAGTCGGCCTACGTCGTGAAAGCGCTCGAGAGCTTCGGTGCGCTGTTCAACCGCACCGAGCGCCGCGTCACCGAGCAGGGCGCCTACCACCGCAAGAACCTCGGCGAGTTCGCGCAGGCGCTGGGCGACGTATCGTTCACGCACGACGTCGGCCAGCTGGGCCGCAAGCGGGCCGAGGCCCACGCCCTCGAGGCGTTCGCCAAGGCGCGCGCCCGCTGCTTCGGCCTGATGGACCAGCCGATCCGCGACGACGAGCAGCTCGGCTTCGTCGACTTCGTCAGCGGCCGGGCCCTGCAGACCTCGTAGGCCGCGGCGCGAGCGGCCCCAGCAAGGGCGAACCCCGCCAGGGCGAACCCAGCCAGGGCGAACTCAGCCAGGGCGAACTCAGCGGCCGCCGCGACGCCGGCCGCCCGACAGCTCGTTCTTCTTCATCTTCGCGGTGAAGGCCTTGTCGCCGCGCTGGAAGCCGAACTCGACCTCGTCGCCCTCGACCTCGCGCGCGAACTGGAAGATCTGCCGCATCGAGCGCAGCTCCTGGCCGCCGACCTTCACCAGCTTGTCGCCGGCCTTGACGCCCATGCGCGCCGCGCGGCCGCCGTCCTTCACCGACTTGAAGGAGAAGCCGTCCATCTCGGCCTCGAACCACGCGCTGGCGAACGCCGACGACTGACCACGGCCGCTGCTCCGCGTGCGGATGTTCTCCCGGTCGAGCAGCTCGTCGAGGTTGGCCGTGCCGAGCGCCGCCATCGCGATGACCGTCGCCGTGTGCCGCTGGTACTCCTCGATCGCGACATCGAACGTGTCCCACTGCGTGTGCCACGTGTGCTGGAAGTAGTCGCTGCGGCCCTTGAGACCCCAGCCGAGGCCGGGCACGTTCGCCGCGAGGAACGACGCGTGGTCGCTGCCGCCGCGGCCGCCGCCGATGCTCTCGACCCCACGCAGGCTGAACACGGGGCCGTCCCAGTCGGCGTCGGGCGCCGTCAGGAGCTGGTTGACCTGCGCGAAGATCGGGTCCAGCTGCTCCTTCATCTTCTCGGTCACGGTCAGCGACTGCGCCCAATTCGTGCCGGTGTCGTGGTTGAAGCAGGCCGAGACCTTGGTCATGTCCGAGCGGTGGCGCTGCACGAAGCCGCGGCTGCCGAGCAGACCCTGCTCTTCGCCGCCCCACAGGCAGAACTTGATCGAGCGCTTCGGCTTCGCGCCGAGCGCGGTCAGGATCCGCGCCGACTCCATTGTGGTCGCGCTGCCCGTGCCGTTGTCGGTGCAGCCCTGCGCCTGGTGCCAGCTGTCGAGGTGCGAGGAGACCACCACCCACTCGTCCGGCTTCTCCGTGCCGCGTAGCGTCGCGATGACGTTGTGCAGCTTGATCGGGCCGGGCCGGAAGCTGTTCTGGATGTCGAACGTGGCGACCGGCTGCTTGCCCTCGTCGAACAGCGACCACAGGCGGTCGAAGTCGTCCGAGCGCACCGCGATCTCGGGCAGCTTCGGCGCCTGCTCGACCGGCGTGCGCGCGACGCGCGAGTCGCCGAACACGCGCACGCGGGTCGGGTACTGCTGGTTCGGGTCGTTGGCGCGGTAGACCACCCCGAGCGCGCCGGCCTCCTCCACTGCCGCGCGCACGCGGCTGGTCGGCTTGCGCCGCGAGATGACCCACTTGCCCTTGGTCTCGGCGACCGCCTCGTCCGTCGACGAGCTCGGCGCCTCGACGAAGCCCGCGGTCTGCGGGCCATCGGTCCCGGCCGTCCACGCGTCGGTGGCGACGTACATGTCGAGCTCGACCGGCTCGACGATACGGCCGCTCCACGACCCGCGTGTCCAGACGGTCTGCCACTCGTCCCACTCCTCCAGCTCGACCTCGAGGCCCATCGCCTCGAAGTGGCCCTTCGCCCACTCGCAGGCCTTCGTGAAGTTGTCGGAGCCGGTCAGCCGGTGCCCGATCTGGCCGGTCATCTCGCCCAGGATCGCGTGGACCTTGCTGCGCTGGATGCCCTCCTCGGCGATGCGAGCCGCCATGTCGTCGGAGAGCGGCGGCGCCGCACCCTGCCCGAGGGCGAACGAGGTCAACAGAGACGGGACGAGCAGAGCGTTGCGCAGCGAGGCCATGGGATGCTGGAGGTTGCGGGAGCCGCCTATTGGACCAGCGGCAGCGCAGAATGCGAGCGAACGGCTGGTCCCGAATCCGTCTCTCAG
>JBERSB010000489.1:0-2921 GCA_041236755.1 Luminiphilus sp.
GTTCCTCGCAGCCGCCGCGCAGCAGGCGCCAGCCGATGCTGCGCAGCGGCCGGCACAGGCCACGTCTGCGCCGCAGGAGGCGCGCAGCGAGGAGGCGGGGTTCGACCGCGAGCTGGCCGACCGGGCCGCGGCAGCCGCGGACCGCGGCCTGCAGTGGCTCCGCAGCCGGCAGCTGAGCTCGGGCGCGTGGACCGGGTTCGTCGGCCACAAGCAGATGGACCACTACCAGCTGCTCGACAGCGGTCTCCACCCCGAGCTGCAGCGCCGCAAGGGGGAAGGACACCTCGGCGTCACCGCGCTGTGCGGCATGGCGTTCCTCGCGGGCGGCCACCTGCCCGATCGCGGCCGGCACCGCGAGGTGGTCCAGCGCGCGGAGAACTTCGTCGTGCAGCGCTCACAGCAGACCGGCCTGTTGAGCTCGGCCGGGACCCGGATGTACAGCCACGCGTTCGGCACGCTGTTCCTGGCCGAGGTCTACGGGATGGCGGGCAACGCGCGGGCGAAGCAGACGCTCGAGGCAGCCGTCAACCTGATCGTCGACACCCAGAACGCGCACGGCGGCTGGCGCTACAACGCCTTTGACCGCCAGACCGACCTGTCGGTGACCGTGTGCCAGCTGCAGGCGCTGCGCGCCGCGCGCAACATCGGCATCCGGGTACCGGTCGGGACCATCGACCGGGCCATGGAATACGTGAAGAAGAGCCGCGCGACCGGCTACGACCACGGCCTCTACTACTACAAGATCTACGGCGCGGGCCAGTACGAGAAGCCGCGGGAGTACGCCATCAACGCCGCGGCGATGACGGCGCTGTCCAGCGCCGGCGTGCACGACGACGACCTGAGCGACCCGGTCCTGAGCTTCCTCGAAGAGGACTACCCCAACCTCGCGTCAGGCTACTACCGCGACCACTTCTACTACTGGTACGGCAACTACTACGCCGCGCAGGCCTTCTACCAGTTCGGCGGCGCGCGGCTGCGGGCGTTCTACGCACGGCTGGCACGAGACCTGCTCGACGCGCAGGCCGAAGACGGCCGCTGGCGGAACCGGGTCGGCCCCGGCGACGAGCTGGGCACGGCCGTGGCCTGCATCCTGCTGCAGATGCCGCGGCAGTACCTGCCGATCTTCCAGCGCTGACAGGACGGCGCCCGGCGCGCGCCGCGACCGCACCCCGGTAGCCCACCGGATGTGGGGAACTCTCCACGTCGCGACAGCTCTTTTCAGGGCCCGAAGAAGCGCCGCCTTCGTGCTTGATTCCGCCCCCTGCGCCGTCACGATCGAACGTTGGTCACCCACGGTCAGTAAGGGCGTATGCGCAACCATTTCGCACGAGTTGTTCTCGGCGCGAGCCTCGTCGTCGCTTCGGCGATCGCACAGGCTCCCGCCTCTTCCATCCGCTACTTCCAGCAGGTCACGCCCTTCGAAGAGGCGAGCGCTGAGCAGTCCGGTTCGAGCCTCGGCGCAGCCGCAGCGCGGTTCGATCCCCACCGCGTCCAGCTCGCGCTGCCGACGATGGAGCGCCGCCTGCTTCAGGACGACCAGGACTACACCGTCGCGACGCTGTTCCGAGAAGCGCACGGCGAGTTCATGGACCGGCGCGAGCGCTACAACCCGGCCGTCGAGCTCCGCGCTCGCTGGATGCCCAACCAGAACATCAAACGGGAGCCGGGCGAGTTCGACCTGTTCGGCTACGACGTCGACGCCGAGTTCCCGGTGGTGATCTACCCCGACTCGTATCTGCTGTTCGGCGTCTACCAGTACGGCCGTCACTACGCGACTTCGAACGGCTTCGGCACGCAGGGCAACGGTCCGATCGCCCAGGGCGGCTCGGGCACCGGCGGCTGGGGAGACGAGACGCTGACGGCCGCGGGCGTGCGCGTCGGCCTGGGCGTCTTCCTCGACGACAACGTCCTGTTTGAGGCCGTGACCAACCCCGGGATCTACTCGGACCTCGAGGGCACGCTGACGCACAAGGACTACGACTTCCCGTCGTCGGCGATGTTCACGGTGCAGGCCAACAACGACTTCTTCTTCAAGTTCGGTGCCCGCTACAACCAGATCTACGAAGACGCGCCGTGGCTGCCGTGGCTCGGCTTCAGCTGGGAGCTGGCCGAAGGCGTGCGCCTGGACCTGCTGCTGCCCGAGACGGTGGAATTCTCGTGGTGGCCGACGGGCAGCACCTCGTTCTCGGTGGGCGCGCTGGTGCAGGGCGCGCAGTACCGCGTTCGATCGAACGCTGCGACCGGCAAGGAGCGGATCAACGTCAACGTGCAGGAGGTCCTGGCGTATGTCGGGATGACCCACAGGATCACCGACACCTGGTCGTTCAGCGGCCGCGTCGGCAGCATCCTCGCGGGCCACTACGACCTGTCCGACGGCCAGAACGCCTTCGTGCGCGCGAGCGGGTCGCTGGACCAGGGTTTGTACGCCGACATCTCGATGGGCATCGACTGGTAGTCGGTGTCGCCTGCTAGGAGGTATCGGCTGCTAGCCGGTATCGACTCCTAGCTGGCATCTACTGCTAGCTGGGGGGCGCGCGCGTTCAGAGGATCTTCTTCCCGAACGCGCTGCAGATCACGTCGACCGCGACCTCTCCGGACTGGTTGCGCACGTCGAGGATCGGGTTCAGCTCGGTGACCTCCAGGCTGAGCATCTTGCCGGTGTCGCTGACCATCTCCATCAGCAGGTTGGCCTCACGCCAGCTGATGCCGCCCTTGACCGGCGTGCCGGTGCCCGGGACGTCGCGCGGGTCCATCCCGTCGAGGTCGAACGACACGTGAAAGCCGGCGGTCCCTTCCGAAGCGATCGAGACCGCCTCCATCATCACCGCGCGCATCCCGCGCTCGTCGACGTCGCGCATCGTGTAGACGTGGATCCCCGACTCGCGGATGATCCGCCGCTCGGAGTCGTCGATGTCGCGGAT
>JBERSB010000490.1:0-3036 GCA_041236755.1 Luminiphilus sp.
GCGCGCGCGCGCGCGCGCCTGGGCCGCAAGCGCTCGGGCTCCGGTTCGGTCCGCGAGCGCGTCCGCGCGCGCGCGGCGCCGTTCTGCGCTGCGACCGCCCCCGGCGCGCTCCGCGCCGTGATCTGCGCAGCACCAGCGGCTAGAATTCGCTTCGAGAACGAACCGCGATGAAGCTGATCTGCAACCTGACGCTGGCCACGCTGGGCCTGCTCGCCTCCTCCCACCTCGCTTGCCAGGATCCGGCCGGACAGGGCGGCATCCCCGCGTGCGAGGAGATGAAGAAGACCGCCTCCGGGCTTCAGTGGGGCATCCTGAAGCCCGGCTCGGGCCAGGAGGGGCCGTCGGACGGCGACACCGTCGAGGTGCACTACACGGGCTGGCTGACCGACGGCAAGAAGTTCGACAGCTCGCGCGACCGCGGCGCGCCGAGCAAGTTCGGCGTCAACCAGGTCATCCCGGGCTGGACCGAGGGCCTCAAGCTGATGACGCCCGGCATGCGCTGCAAGTTCGTCATCCCCGGTGACCTCGCCTACGGCCCGCAGGGACGGCCCGGCACGATCCCGCCGAACGCGACGTTGGTGTTCGACGTCGAGCTGCTCTCGGTCGTGCGCATGCCGAAGATGCCGCCCGCAGGCGACGGTCAGCGCGCGCTCGAGGACGGCTGCAAGGTCGAGGACCGCAAGGTCGGCACCGGCGCTGCGATCGGGGACGGCGAAGGCATCGCGCTGCGCTACGCGATCTGGAAGTCCGACGGCACGCTGCTGGACTGCACCGAGAAGACCGGCCGCAAGATGGCGGGCACGCTGGAGTCGCTGCAGTGGCCGTTCTTGAAGGGCATCGTGAAGCACATGAAGGTCGGCGGCGTGGTGCGCGCCGAGGTGCCCGAGAAGCTGCTGCCGCAGGCGCGCGGCGACACCGTCTGGGAGCTCGAGCTGGTGTCGACTACCAAGCTGCCCGCGTTCCGCATGCCCGACCAGGACAAGGTCGTGACGACCCAGTCTGGCCTGCAGTATGAGGTGCTCGCCCAGGGCGAGGGCGACTCGCCCAAGGCGACCGACACGGTGGTCGCGCACTACTCGTGCTGGCTGACCGACGGCACGCCGTTCGACAGCTCGTACGCGCGCGGCGAGCCCAGCTCGTTCCCGCTCAACCGCGTGATCGCCGGCTGGACCGAGGGCCTGCAGCTGATGAAGCCCGGCGGCAAGTTCCTGTTCCGGATCCCGTCGGAGCTCGGCTACGGCAGCCGCCAGAGCGGCGCGATCCCGCCCAACTCGACGCTGGTCTTCCTCGTCGAGCTGGTCGAGGTCAAGTAGCAGGGCCCATCAAGTAGCAGAGCCCAGCTGCCCGCAGCCGGCCATCACCGAGCGGCCCTTGGTGATCCGGCGCCGAACCGCGACGCCGCGGTCGCGCAGCAGGCCCGCGAAGCGTTCGATCTCCTGCTCCGACGGGGCGCGCGCGATCGGCGCGGTGCCCGGGTTGTAGGGGATGACGTGCACGAACGCGCGGCCGAGCGGCTCGACGAACGCGGCGAGCTGGTCGGCGTGCGCCTGCCGGTCGTTGATGCCTGGCAACAGGCACCAGTGCACGCCGAGCGCGTTGTTGGCGCGTTTGCGGAAGCGCGCGAGCGCCGCTTGGATCTCGCGCAGCGGGTAGCGCGTCGAGCGCGGCATGAGCTCCGCGCGCGCTGCGTCGTCGCAGTGGTTGAGGCTGAGCGACAAGTTGAGCCGCTTGAAGCCCAGCTCGGACAGCGCGTCGATCCCCGGCACGTGGCCGACCGTGCAGACCGTCAGCTTGTCCTGGGCGAACGCCAGGCCGCCGCCGTCGGTCAGCACGTGCAGCGCCTGCAGCAGGCCGTCGAGGTTGTCGAGCGGCTCGCCCATGCCCTGGAACACCACCGTCTCAGGCAGCCCTGCTGCTCGGACACCGTCGACCACGACCTGGGCGACGATCTCGTCCGCCGTGAGGTTGCGCCTGAGCCCCATACGCCCGGTCTCGCAGAACGTGCACGCGCGCGCGCAGCCGACCTGCGTCGACACGCACAGCGAGCGCCTGCCGCGGCCCATCGGCAAGGAGACGCTCTCGACGACCTCGCCGTCGACAAGGCGCAGGCCGCGCTTGGCGACGGCGCCGTGCTGGGCCTGCTCGCGCTGTTCGGCCACGACCTCGGGCAGCGAGAGCGACGCGTGGGCGCGCCAGACGGCGGCCGCGCGCGGGCCGAGGCCGAGCGCTTCGGGTGCGAAGCGGCCTCGCTGCACGGCGGCGCGGTGCACCTCGTTGGCTGCACCCGCTCCCTTGGCGTCGCCGAACCAGCGCGCCGCGGCTTCGCGGAGCTGACCGCGGGTCGCGCCCAGGAGCGGCAGCTTGTCTTCGGTGCGAGGGGCGTCGTGCACAGGTCGCGGAGGATAGACGCACGCTGCCGCATACGCTCCGGCTGAACACTTGGGGATGCAAAGTAATCCTTCGTGCGAAGAGAAAGTGCAGCAGCGTCGACTTGCCCGAGCCCGACGGCCCCATGATCGTCGCGAACTCGCCGCGCTGCATGGAGAAGCTCACGTCGCGCACGATCGGCACCTCGCGTCCCTCCGCCTTGCGCAGGCGGATCAGGCAGCGGGCCTCGAGCACGACCTCGGACCCGCTCGGCTGCGGCCCGTCCATGCTCGCGTCAGCGCCTCCGGAAGCCGTGGACATGCGGCTGGATAGTGCCCGATGTCGCCGCGACCCTGTTGCACTTTCTCTTCGCACGAAGGATTACTTTGCATCCCCAAGTGTTCAGCCGGAGCGTATGCGGCAGCGTCCGTCTATCCTCCGCGAGCCGTGCACGACGCCCCTCGCCCTGACGACAAGCTGCCGCTCCTGGGCGCGACCCGCGAACAGCTCCGCGAAGCCGCGGCGCGCTGGTTCGGCGACGCCAAGGGAGCGGGTGCAGCCAACGAGGTGCACCGCGCCGCCGTGCAGCGAGGCCGCTACGCACCCGAAGCGCTCGGCCTCGGCCCGCGCGCGGCCGCCGTCTGGCGCGCCCACGCGTCGCTCTCGCTG
>JBERSB010000491.1:0-5824 GCA_041236755.1 Luminiphilus sp.
CGCTCCCAGAACGTGTCCGTGCCGTACTGGATCGGGAAGCCCCGCTGGTGCTTGGGCAGCTGCGCGACGTCCCGGCGGTCCTGCACGGGCGCGACGAACACCGCCACGTCGCCCGGTGCCGCGGTCCGGAACGGCACGTCCTGGTAGAAGTGCGCGTTGGTCGCGAAGTCGGCGGTGTAGTCGGTCGTGCTGCACGCCGCACACAGGCTTGCGAGCGCGGCGAGCAAAAGGGCACGAGGACGGGCCACGAGCAGATTCGACGTCATCACCTCGTTGCCATCGGCAGTTTCGCCCCGGACCTGAAGGCAGGAGGCCCTGCAGCAGGGGGCCACGCCTGCGTTTTGCCTGCAGCCGTCCGTTTGGGTAGAACGCAGCGGCCGGGCCGCGCGCCCGCCGCGGCCCGACCCGCCCCATGACGCAGCACAGCGACCGCACCACGCCCAACGTCGACTTCGGCCGTCCCGCGGGCGGCGCCCGCATGGCGCTGCACGACGTCATCTTCGGGATCCACACGCCCGCGGGCCGCGCGTTCGACATCGCGCTGATCACGCTCATCGCAATCAGCGTGCTGGTGGTGATGCTCGACAGCGTCGCCGAGGTCCACGCCCGCCACGGCGCGCTGCTGGACGTGCTCGAGTGGGCCTTCACGGCCCTGTTCACGGTGGAGTACCTGGCGCGGCTCTACTGCGTCGAGCGGCCCGCGCGCTACGCGCGCAGCTTCTTCGGCGTCGTCGACCTGCTGGCGATCGTCCCGACCTACGTCGCGCTGCTGACGCCGTCGGTCTCGGTGCTCGTGGACGTGCGCGTGCTGCGCCTGCTCCGCGTGTTCCGCGTGCTCCGGCTGGGCAAGTTCGTCGCCGAGTTCGGCGCGCTCGGCCGCGCGCTCGCGGCGTCGCGGCACAAGATCTTCGTGTTCCTGTTCTTCGTCGTGATCGTCGTCCTGATCATGGGCACGCTGATGTACGTCGTCGAAGGCGAGCAGAACGGCTTCACCTCGATCCCGATCAGCGTCTACTGGGCGATCACGACGATGACCACCGTCGGGTTCGGCGACGTGACGCCGCAGACCGACGTGGGCCGCTTCATCGCGTCGATCATGATGCTGCTCGGGTGGGGCACGCTGGCCGTGCCCACGGGCATCGTCAGCTCGGAGTTCACCGCCGAGCGCCTGACCACCAGGCCGCCGGCCGACGCGTGCGGCGCGTGCGGCTACCAGGAGACCGACCCGACCGCGAAGTTCTGCCGCAGCTGCGGCGCGCCCCGCACGGAGCAGAGAACATGATCCGTCACCTCGCGATGCTCGCGGCGGCCTCGCTGGGCTGCCTGCTCGGCTCCTGCCGGAGCGCGCCCGAAAACGCGCAGCTGCAGGACCGCCTGCTGGCCCGAGTCGCGCGCTTCGACGGCGACGTCGGCGTCTACGTGCGCCACCTGCAGAGCGGCGGGGCGGTGTCGATCCGCGCCGACGAGCGCTTCCCGACCGCCAGCATGATCAAGGTCCCGATCCTGGGCGCGCTGTTCGAGAAGGTCGACCGCGGAGACCTCGGCTACCACGACAAGCTGGTCTACACCAAGGACCGCCTCTACGAGGGCGAGGACCTGCTCGGCTCGTTCGCCGACGGCGAGCCGATCACGCTCGACAAGCTGGCGTTCTTGATGATCACCACCAGCGACAACACCGCGTCCTTGTGGTGCCAGGAGCTGGCCGGGACCGGCGCGACGATCAACGCGTGGCTGCAGGAGCAGGGCTTCGAGCAGACCCGCGTGAACTCCCGCACGCCGGGCCGCGAGGACGCGCGCGCCCGCTACGGCTGGGGCCAGACGACGCCGCGCGAGATGGCCGAGCTGCTGGTCCGTATCCGGGACCGCGCGCGGGTCTCGCCGGCCGCGAGCGAGGAGATGGCGCGCGCGCTGGGTCGCATCTACTGGGACGGCGAGGCGCTCGCCTCGGTCCCGCCCACCGTCGCAACGATGAGCAAGCAGGGCGCGATCACCGCGTCGCGCAGTGAGGTCGTGCTGGTGCACGCGCCGCACGGCGACTACGTGTTCTGCGTCATCACGAAGAACCAGCAGGACCAGTCTTGGGGAGACGACAACGCGGGCTTCGTGCTGCTGCGGGACGTCTCGAGGATCCTGTGGCAGCACTTCGAACCGACGGCGCCCTACGCGGCGCCGGCAGGCGCCGAGCGGTTCCGGTGAGGCCCCGACGGGGCGGCCCGGATCAGGCCAGTCGGTAGCGGACCAACGGCCCGCGGCTGCGGCGCTCTGCGCCGATCGGCATCGCCGCTGTGACCTTGGCGACGCCGTCCGCGGCGGCCGCGTCGCTGTTGGCGTGCACGTAGGCCAACGGCTCGCCGGCGCGGACCTCGTCGCCGAGCACGCGCGCCAGCACGACGCCGACGTGCGGGTCGATCGGCTGCAGGCCCTCCTGCGGGCGGAAGCGGTCGGCGCGCTTCGACGCGCGGCCGCCGCCGAGGTCGACGACGAGGTGGCCGAGCGCCAGCGGGTCGACGTCTTCGACGAAGCCGCTGGCAGGCGCCGGCACCGGCGCGATACAGGGTGCTCTACCGAGCGCGTCCGGGTCCTCGAGCACGCCGGCGTCGCCGCCCTGCAGCTGCAGGTTGTGCGCGAACACCTGCTTGACGACGCCGTCGTCCCACAGCCGCTCGAGCGTCGCCGTCGCCGCCGCGGTGTCCGCGGCGACCTCGGCGATCACGAGCATCTCCGCGCCGAGCGCCAGCGTGACCTCGCGAAGGTCGGGCGGGCAGTGCTCCCGCGCGTCCAGCGACCGCAGGATCTCCTCGACCTCGAGCGCGTTGCCGAGCGCGAGGCCGAGCGGGTGGTCCATGTCGGTGAGCAGCGCGGTCGTCTTGACGCCCGCTGCACAGCCCGCGCCGACGATCGCCTCCATGAGCATCTTGGCGTCGTGCTCCTCCCGCATGAACGAGGCGCGCCCGACCTTGATGTCCATGACCAGCCCGTCGATGCCCTCGGCGAGCTTCTTGGACAGGATCGAGCTGGTGATCAACGGGATGCTCTCGACGGTGCCGCTGATGTCGCGCGTCGCGTACATCCGCTGGTCGGCCGGCGCGATGTCGGCGCTCGGCGCCATCATCGCGTAGCCGCAGCGCTCGAGGATCTCGCTGAACTCGTCGAGCGAGAGGTCCGTCCGGTAGCCCGGCAGCGACTCCAGCTTGTCGATGGTGCCGCCGGTGTGGCCCAGGCCGCGCCCGCTGACCATCGGCACGGCCACGCCGGCGGCCGCGACCAGCGGCGCCAGCAGCAGGCTGACCTTGTCGCCGACGCCGCCCGTCGAGTGCTTGTCGACCTTGCGCTTGTCGACGTGCTCGTGGCGCAGCACGCGCCCCGAGTCGCGCATGCCGAGCGTCAGCGCCGCCGTCTCGCGCGCGGTCATGCCGTTGCAGCAGACCGCCATCAGGAACGCGCCCAGCTGCGCGTCCCCCAAGGACCCGTCGACGACGCCCGAGACCAAGTCCTGGATCTCTTCGTCCGAGAGCTCGCCGCCGTCGCGCTTCTTGGCGATCAGCCTGGCTGGTGAGCCCTCCATCAGGGCGCCACCGGGTGCCAGAGCGTCTTGGTCTCGACGAAGGGCTCGACCCAGCCGAGCTGCTGCAGCGCGGCCGCGCGGCGCCAGGATGCCGCCGGCAGGTCGCAGTAGCGCACGCGCTTGACGTTGTCGGCCGCCGTCGACGTCAAAGCGGCGTCGGGCGCGCCAGAGACCAGCAGGCCGTCGATGTCGCGGTGCGCGGCGAACTGCCCCGCGAGCTCCTCGCGCCTGCCGCTCAGAAGGTTGACCGCGCCGCCCGGAACGTCGCTGGAAGCGCAGACCTCGCCGAGCACGAGGCCGGCGAACGGCGCCCATTCGCTGACCAGCGCGACGACCGCGTTGCCGCCGACGAGCAGCGGCAGCGCCAGCGCCAGGACGCCTACCAGCGACGGCTGTTCGGGCGCGAGCACGCCGACGACGCCGGTCGGCTCGACGGTCGAGAAGTTGAAGAACGGGCCCTGCACGGCGTTCTGGCTGCCGAGCAGGCTCTGGACCTTGTCGCACAGGCCGCTGTACCAGACCGTCAGGTCGACGGCGACGTCGAGCTCCTTCTGCGCCTGCGCTGCGCTCACGCCGCCCAGGCGCAGCTCCTGCACCAGCGCGTCTCGGCGCGACTCGAGCATCTCTGCGAGCCGGTAGAGGATCTGCCCCCGGAGGTAGGCCGAAGCGCCGCTCCAGGCTGCGAGCCCCTTGCGCGCGGCCACGACGGCGTCGCGCAGGTCCTTGCGCGAGGCGCGCGCCACGTTGCGCTCCTCGTTGGCCGCCGGCTGGAAGACGCGGCCCGACTCGCTGCGCGGGAACTTGCCGCCGACGTAGAGCTTGTAGGTCTTCTGCACGGGCACGCCCATGTGCGCACGGTGCCCCAACGGCCCCGCTCGGGCAAGGCGGCGTCGCTCAGTTCTTCTGTCGCCGCGGCAGGGCGTTGTCGGCGCCGCCGCCGACAAAGAGGTCGTCCGCGGTGTCGGCCACGCCGTCGCTGCCGCAGCATCGCACCTCGTAGCCGCCCTCGACCTCGCGCAGCAGGTAGCGGCGCCCCCAGGGATCCACGCCGTCCGCCCGGCCCGGCAGGCGACCGTCCGCGCGCGGCACGCAGCGCGTCCCAGGTCACCGGCTCGTCGCCGGCTGCAGCCAGCTCCTGCGCGGCCGCCAGCAGCGCAGCGAGGTCGCGCCGCGCGCGGTAGCGCTTGCGCTTGAGGCCGCGCTCCTGCTTCGGCCAGCGCGCGTAGCTGCAGTCCCAGGCCAGCACCCACTGCTCGCGCACGCGTCGCCACCCGAGGTCCTGCACGAGGCGGCGCTCCATGTGCTCCATGTGGGCCGAGCCGTAGAAGATGCCGAGCCGCTTCTTGCCCGCCTGGAGCTCGCGGTCGAGCACGCGCAGGCACTTCTCGTTGCGACCGTGGATGATGACGTTCGGCAGCCCGGTCTCGAGCTCCTCGGTCATCAGCATCCGGGCCGCGACGATGCGCAGCTCGGCGACGCCGCCGCCGGCCCGGAACGCGCCGACGAGGTCGATCTCCTGCTTCTTCGCCTCGGCCTCGCGGTCCACATCCGTCGGGCCTCCCGACAAGAGCTCGCCGAGCTCGCTCCTGCCCGCGGCCTCGAGCGCGGCCTCCCACTCGACCTCGGTCATGTCGGCGTGCACGAAGTTGTCCATGCGATAGTCCATCGCGTCGAACTGGCCGGTCAGCTTCAGCCCCGCGCCCATGCCGCCCTGCAGCAGGGAGATCCAGTGCTCGTCGTCACCGACCTCCATGTCCGGATAGGGCCGCACGTCCGGGTCGGCGATCAGCTCGTAGAGCAGCGCGTCGAGGCCGCGGAACCGGCGCTGCATGTCCACGTAGAACGCGCGGTCGGCGACGTGCACGCAGCCGAACAGCGTCAGCTCCGCGTCGGCCTTCTCGTAGGTCGCCACCAGCAGCTCCAGCCGCCCGCCGCGCTCGTCCTCGATCAGCCGCGTGAACGGCCGCCGCGCGGTCGGCGCACGCTCGCCCTGCTCGGGCGCCTGGGCCGGCGATACCCCGAGCAACAGGACGGCCGCCGCCAACAGCCGCGCGGCCGAGCCGACACGCGCCCGGGACAGGCGCCCTTGCTGGCGGGCAGCGCGCACGCGATCACCCGGGCAGCAGCCCGGAGCCGAGCCGCACGTAGGCGCGCATGCCCTGGCGCCCGCCCTCGCGGCCGAAGCCGCTCTCCTGGAAGCCGCCTAACGGCGCCGCCGCGTCGAAGCGGTTGAAGGTGTTGTTCCAGACCACGCCCGCG
>JBERSB010000492.1:0-10919 GCA_041236755.1 Luminiphilus sp.
CGATCCCGGCGCCGGGCTCGGTGACCTCCAGGATCGTCGCCGACCGGTAGAGCATCGCCGCCATCTCCCGGCTGGCGCCCCGCGCCAGCGGGTGCGACGTGTCCACGTCGATCGCCAGGAGCGAGCCGGGCACGTAGTACTCCTCACGCGTCGTCCGGCGCTCGCCGCCCTCGGCGTCCTGGTCGGCGACGTGCGTGCCGACCTTGACCGGCAGGTCGAAGTGGCGGACGACCTTCTCGACCTCGCGGCCGAGCGCCAGCAGCGTCCCGCCCTCTTCGACGAACTTCCGGATCGCGGGCAGCGCCTTGTCGCCGGTCAGCCGCACGGCCCGGTCCTCGAGGTCGCTCCAGTCCTCGAAGGGCGGCAGCGCGTCGCGCAGCTTGTCCAGATCGGGCGGGTTGCGACGCCGGCGCGCGCGGTCGAGGTCGCGGGGACCGGGCAGACCCGTGTGGAACACCAGCACGTCGAAGTCGCGCCGCAGGTCGCCCTGCTGGACGCGCGCGCCCCAGACCGTCTCGACCGGGAACTCGAACTGCTCCAGCAGCCAGCGGTCCCAACCGGTCGGCATGTTGCCTCCGAACACGTCGAACAGGCCGACGCGCACCGGCTTCATCCGCGTGCCCTCGAGCTCGCCGCGCATCGGCTCGGCGCGTACGCCGAGGTCGCGGGCCGCTTCGCCGAGCACCGCGCGCGAGGCCGACGAGACCGTGACGAGGTAGTTTCCGTCGCTGTCAACGCGCACGTCGCAGCTCGCCCTGAGCAGTCGGTTGACCGCCACGATCGCGTGCAGGTCACGCGGCGAGATCCGCCAGTAGCTGTCGGCGACCGGGAGCTCTCTCGCAGGGAACCCGGGCAGCCCCTCGATCGGCTCGAACGGCCCGCGGAGCTCTGCGAAGGTGCGCTCGACCTGCACGTCCATCTGCATGGACAAGGTCCAGCCGGCCGCGTCGTAGGGCGGGATCGGCTTGCCGTCGCGCATGTCGTCGGGGTGCCACTGGGGCTCGAGCATGTCGAGCACATGCGCGCGGTAAGGCTGGTCGCACCGGATGACGTAGGAGCCCGCCGGCATGACCCTCCCGTCCATCGGGAACGCCTCGCTCGCGACCTGCACGTCGACGCCGCCGTGCCACAGCGTGCGCACGAGGCGCGTCGCGGCAGACCAGTCGCCCTGGTCTGCAGGCAGCACGTAGGCGCGCGGGTCGCGCCACGCCGGGTCCGAGAACACCGAGTCGTCGTCGCGTCGGCGCGCCTCGTCGACGAGCCGGGGCGTGACCGTCCAGTGGTCCTCGCGCCCCTTTGCGATGGCGCGCGCCGCCATCGTGTGCATGCCGAGCAGCAGGTCGTCCCCGAACCTCGCGCCGTAGTCCAGCATCGCGAAGTTCGCGGTCTGCAGGTACTCGATCGTCTGCCGCGCGTGCCACATCTGCGAGCCGACGGGCTGTGGGTAGTCGTGGAACGGCAGCCGCCGCGACAGCGTCTGGGTGATGCGCGTGGGCTCGGGCCGACCGAAGGACTCGGTCAGGATCCCGATCATGTTGTGGAAATAGGTCGTCGAACGCAGTCCGCCGTTCCACCACGCGGAGTACGACGCGCCGCTCCGCGAGATCACGCCCGGCTTGTCCTCGAGCGCGAACCGGTGGTTCATGTGCGCGCTGACGATCTCGATCCCGCGCACCACCAGCGGATCGATCTGGTAGTTGAACGGGTCGCGGAACGGCGGCGTGTAGATGATCGTGTTGCGCGGCGCCGTCTGGTGGTGGTTGTACATCACCTGCGGACACCACTCTCGGTAGAAGACGCGGCTGATGTTCTGCGCTTCGACCTGGTTGCAGGCGTAGAAGTCGCGGTTGTTGTCGTGGCCCACGTAGCGCTGGTAGAGCACCGGCGTCTGCGTGCTCCGCGTGGCCATGTACGCGTTGGCGACCAGCTCGTAGCCGTCCGGGTTGACCGGCGTCGCGAGCAGCACGACCTTGTCGAGGATGCGCTGCACCTCCTCGTCGTCGCGCGAGTTCATCTGCCAGACGAGCTCGAGGATGTTCTGCCCCGCGATCGTCTCGGTCGCGTGCAGGCCGGCGTCGATCCAGATGACGGCGCAGCCCTCCGCGGCGAGCGCCTCGGCCTGCGCGCGCGTGATGTCGCCGGGGTGCGCCATCGTGTAGCTGATCTCGCGCAGCCGATCGAGGCGCGCGTGGTTGCGCTTCGAGGTGATGACCGACATCCACATGCGCTGGCCGTAGCTCGTCGGCCCGATGTCGACCATCTTCATGCGGTCGCTCGCGGCCTCGACGGCGCGGAAGTAGCGCACCATGTCGGTGTAGTTGATCAGCGTGTAGTCGGCCCCGATCTCGTGCCCGAAGAAGTCCGCGGGGTCGGGAACCTGGGCGCTCGCGGGCCGTAGCAGGCTGGACAGGACGCTCAAGCAGAGGACGACGGCGCGCGCTGGAGTCATGGCGTCCTGATGCTACGCCGCTTGCACGGACGGCAGCAGGGGTTCGAACCCGCGAGACAGCCTGGAGACAAGAACCACTGACGACACAACCAGCTAGGGATGCCGGACGGGCCGTCCGGTGGGCCCGGAGGCGGCAGCCAGCGGGGGCTGCTGCAGCCGCAGCACTTGACAGCCGATGAGATCCCGGACACCCTGCGCCGCCCGACCGATGCGCTCCGACACCACAACCCGCACCACGAAGACGACCCTCTGGGTGACGCTCGTGGCGCTGCTGCTCGTCGCGATGACGACGGGCGCGCAGCTGCGCACCTGCCTCGGGGCGTGCCAGGACGGCGCGCGTGAGGGCCGCACCGCTCAGGCAGCGGCGTCGTCCTGCTGCGCATCGAACGAGGACGCGAACGAAGACGTCGCGAGTTCGTGCTGTGGCTGCTGCGAAGGTAGCGGCGACAGCGAGGAAGGCGGCACCGGAGAAGGTGACGACGGAGAAGGTGACGACGGCGCAGGCGCGCCGTCCGGTGGCTGCTGCGTCACGCTCGCCTTCGACGTCGAGCTGGCTCCGAGCGGAGCGCCGACCGAGCTGCGCGTCGACATCCCGGCAGCCTGCTGGGTGGCGCGGACCGCGCCGCCCATGATGCGCGTGTTCGAGCAGCCGCGCCCGTTCTGCTTCGACCGCGGACCACCGCGGATCGACGGACGGACGGCGCTCCGCGCCACGCAGGTGCTGCTGATCTAGTCCGGGCGCGCCGAGTCGGCGGCCGGTGCGTGCGCGCGCCGCGACGTCGACGGACCGCCCCGTTGGCCAGATCCGAGCACGACCGTGTCCTTCCGAACCCTATCCGTATTCCTGATCCTCCCGCTCGTCGGGTGCGTCGCCTACCAGCGCGACGACGCCGACGTGCAGAGCGTCGCCGCAGAGGTCTCCCGCCGCAGCGGCGGGACCTACTCGTTTGCCGAAGCCGCCGCGCTCGCGCTGCGGCAGACCCCCGAGCTGCTCGCAGCCGAGGCACGCGCGCGCGCCGCGGGGGCTGCGACCACCGTGCCGCTGCCGGTGACAGGCGAGTGGCGCGGCCGCAACGAGGCCATCGGCGCGATGCTCGACCCGATCGCGCTGCTGGGGCTCGGGCCGCGCGGCGCCGAGATCGGCGCAGCCCACGCCCGCGCAGCGCTCGCGGCGACCGAGCTCGCCGTCCAGCGCTGGCAGACGCTCGCTGAGGTGGCCGAGGCGTTCTGCTTGCACCGCGTTGCTGACGACCTCTCCGCGCCCGACCTCGGCGACGGCGCGATCAACGCGCAGGCGTTCGAGCGCGCCGGGCTCGCCAGCCAGGTGGCTGCCGCCATGCTGCGCGCCGCAGCGTCGAAGGCGCACAGCGAACG
The DNA here is from genome assembly GCA_041236755.1 of Luminiphilus sp. Taxonomy (GTDB): domain Bacteria; phylum Planctomycetota; class UBA1135; order UBA1135; family UBA2386. The sequence goes on from JBERSB010000492.1 coordinate 3,824, forward strand.
CGTCGAGCTGGATCGGCTGCGCGACGACCAGGAGGCGCGCCTCCGGCACCTGCTGGGCCTGCCCACCACCGCGCAGCTGAAGCTCCGCCACGGCGCCGAGCCGCTCGTTGCTACGGCCGGCCGCGACCAAGACCTGCTGGCGCGCCCCGACCTCGCGGTCGCAGCCGCGCGCTTCGAGGTCGCCGACCGCGACTTCCGCAAGGCCGTGGCGGCGCAGTACCCGTCGTTCCAGCTCGGCCCCAACCTGTCGCTGCGGGGCGACCCGCTGCGAGCCATGGCCATGCTGAACGTGCCGCTCGGCATGCACGGGCTCGCGGCCGCAGCACAAGAGCGCCGACAGGCCGCGCGCCACGGGATCGAGGACGCCCTGCTGGAGGCGCGCCGCCATGCAGACCTCGCCGACAGCGCGCGTCAGGCCGCGCGTGCCAACCACGTGACCGCGCAGGCGATGCTGGACGCGCGCCGCACGGCGTTCTCGGCCGCGCGCGCCGCGCTCGACGTGCAGCCGGACGCGTTCCAGAGCTTCGCCACAGCGGTCAGCGAGTACGTGCGCGCGGCAGCAGAGCTACGCAGCGCGACGACGGCGCGCGCCGTCGCCGACGTGCGCTACGCCGTCGCGTTCGGCTGGCCCGCTGCGCCTGCCCAGGAGGAAGCGCTGTGAGCGACGTCGACCTCTCCGCGCTCCGCATCGACGAGTCGCAGGCGACCGTCCCAAAGCCGCCGCTCGGACCGCGCCTGCTCGTGGCCGGCGTCGTGCTGCTGACGCTCGCCGTCGCGGTGACGTTCCTGTGGCCGATCCTGATGCCGCCGCGCTCGGTGCGCATGGCCGCCGTGCACACTGCCGACAGCGGCAGCGCGGCCGTCTCCACGACGGCCACGACCGAAGCCGTCGGCTGGGTCGAAGCCGACCCCTTCCCCCACATCGTGCGGCCGCTCGTCACGGGCCGCGTCGAGACGCTCGAGGTGCTCGAGGGCGCCGCGGTGATCGCCTTTGAGACCGTCGTCGCGCGCCTCGTCAGCGCCGAGCTGGAGGCCGCGCGGGACCGCGCCGTCGCCGCCGTCGCCGACGCCGAGGCCGCCTTGGCGCGCACCGCCGCCGACTTCGCCCTCGCCGAGGACCGCCTGCGACAGAACGCCGAGAACCTGCTGCGCGTCGCCGACGCCGAGACGCGCGTCGCTGCCGCCGAGACCGCGGTGGCCGCGGCGACCGAGGAGCTGCGGCAGGCCGAGGCGGAAGCAACCAGCGCCGCGGCCGCAGCGGCCGCGCAGACGCGGCTCGCCGAGGCCGGACAGAGCCACCCCGTCGCGCTCGAGCGCGCCCGCGCCGACGCAGCTGCGGCGCGCGCCAAGGCGGCGAGCCGCCGTGAGAAGCTGCGCGGCCTCGGCGCCGAACTCGACGCGCAGCGCAGCAAGCTGAGCCTCTGCCGGACGCTCGCCGAGGAGCCGGTCGACCTGCGCGGCGCCGTCGCGCAGGCCCGGGCGGACGTACACCGCGCCGAGGCGATGCGCGAGAAGGCGCGCACCGAGCAGCGGATCGCCGAGCGCGAGCTCGACTGGGCCGTCGTGCGCTCCCCGGTCAGCGGCGTCGTGATGCGCCTCGAGGCCGAGCCGGGCGCCCTGGTCGGCGCAGCCGCAGGCGTCGTCGCGCTCTACGACCCGCGCAAGCTGCGGGCGCGCATCGACGTGCCGATCGACAGCCTCGCCGGGATCCACGCCGGCCAGCGGGTCGAGGTGACCTCCGAGGCGACGGGGAAGCAGGTCGTGCGAGGCGTGGTACAGCGGCTGCAGCACGAGACCGACATGCTCAAGAACACGCTGCAGGTGAAGATCGGGCTCGAGGATCCGCCGCCGCTGCTGCGGCCCGAGACCCTCTGCCGCGCTCGCTTCCTGGCGTCGGCACGAGACCGAGAGCCCGGCGGCGCCCGCGTGGTCGCCGCGTTCCGCGTGCCCAAGGACGCCGTGCGCGACGGCAAGGTGTTCGTCTTCGACCCGGCGACCAGGCGCGCGCGTGCCGTCGGCGTCGAAGTCGTCGGCGAACAGGGCGAAGACGCGGTCGTGCGTGGCCCGCTGTCGCCGACCCAGCGCGTCGTGCTCGACGCAGTGTCCGACGGGGAGTCCGTCCGGGAGGTGCAACGATGAGCCTGATCGAACTTCGCAACGTCACCAAGACCTTCACCTCGGGCGCCGAGTCGGTGACCCCGGTCGACGACCTGGACTTCGACGTAGAGCGCGGGGAGTTCGTCTGCCTGATGGGACCGTCGGGAAGCGGCAAGACCACGCTGCTGCACCTGCTCGCGGGCATCGACAGCCCGACCGAGGGCTCCGTGGTCGTCAACGGCGAGCGCGTGCACGAGCTGGCGCCCAGCCAGCTCGCGCGCTGGCGGACCCGCACCGTCGGCTACGTGTTCCAGCAGTACAACCTGATCCCGGTGCTGACCGCGTTCGAGAACGTCGAGGTCCCGCTCCTGCTGCTCAAGATGAGCAAGGCCGATCGCCAGAAGCGCATCGCGACCGCGCTCGGGGCCGTGGGCCTGACCGACCGCGCGCACCACCTGCCGCGGCAGATGTCCGGCGGCCAGCAGCAGCGCGTTGCGATCGCGCGCGCGATCGTGACCGATCCGGTGGTGATGTTCGCCGACGAGCCGACCGGCAACCTCGACCGCGAGTCCGCGACGGCGACGATGACGCTGCTGCGCCGCCTCGTCGACGAGTTCGGCAAGACCCTGGTGATGGTCACGCACGACCCGCAGGCGGCGAAGCGCGCCGACCGCATCGTGCACCTCGACAAGGGCAAGATCGTGACGGAGGCCGCCCATGCGTGAGCTGCTCGCGTTCTTCCCCTACGTCGTCCGGACGGCGCTGCGCGCGCGCATGCGCAGCCTGCTGACGGTGCTCGGCGGTACGCTCGCCATGATGCTGTTCGCGTTCGTGCGGACCGTCGACGGCGGCGTCGACCAGCTCGCCGAGCGCACCTCGCAGCCGGTGCTGGTCGTGTTCCAGGACAGCCGGTTCTGCCCGCTCACCAGCGAGCTGCCGGTGCGCTACGAGCGCGACATCCGCAAGATCGACGGCGTCCAGGACGTCCTGCCGACGCTCGTCTTCATCAACTCCTGCCGGTCCAACCTGGACCTGGTGACGCTGCACGGCGTCCCGCACGACCAGCTCGAGGACCTCTACGACCTCGACGTGCTCGAAGGCAGCATCGCGGACTGGAAGGGCCGCAGCGACGGCGCGCTGGTCGGCGAGCGGCTCGCGGAGCGCCGCCAGCTCAAGGTCGGCGAGCGCGTCAACCTCAGCGAGGTCGACGTACACGTCAGCGGCATCGTGCGCAGCGACAGCGCCGCGGTCGGCAACCTCGCGTTCGTCTCGCTCGACCAGCTCAGCCTCGCGCGCAAGCGCCAGGGTGCGGCGACGCAGTTCCTGGTCAAGGTCGACCCCAACGCGGATCCCGAGGAGATCTCCGCGAAGATCGATGAGCACTTCCGCACCGACGAGGCGCGAACCGACACCAAGGGCATGCAGGCGTTCGTCGCAGCGGCGATCTCGGAGATCACCGAGGTGGTCGACTTCGCCCGCTGGCTCGGCTACCTGGGCGTGCTCGTCGTCGCGCTCGTCGTCGCCAACACCGTGTTCATCAGCGCCGAGTCGCGGATCGGCGAGATGGGCGTGCTCGAGACCGTCGGCATGCAGAAGCACATGCTGATGGCGCTGATCGCGGGCGAAGGCGTCGGCCTCGGCCTGCTCGGCGGCGTGCTCGGCACCGGCATCGTCTACGTGCTGCTCACGATCTGGCCGGTGACGCTCGGCGTCGAAGGCCACGGCATCGACCTCGCGCCCGACGCGCAGATGGTCACCCAGTCGTTGCTGGCCGCGCTGCTCGTCGGCCTGTTGGCCTCGATCCCCCCCGCCATCGCGGTCGCGCGCCGCCCGCTCTCCCTCAGCGTGAAGGCCGACTGATGCTCCCCATCGGATACCTGCTGCGGAACCTGCTACGCCGCCGCGTGCGCACGGTCGTCACTGTCGGCGGCATCGCCGCGACGACGCTGCTCGTCGTCGCGATGAGCGCGTTCGCCGACGGCATGCACCAAGCGGCCGTCGGCAACGAGCGCCACGACGTGGTCTACCTGCTCGGCTCGTCCGCAGAGGTCGACCTGGTGCGCTCGGTGGTCACGCGCGGCCACGCCGAGGTCGCCGCGGCGTCGGCGCCGGGCGTGCTCGAGTCCGACGGCGTGCGCGCGGCGTCCGTCGAGCTGCACATCGCCACCCGCAACGGCAACCAGGTCGGGCTGCTGCGCGGCGTGACCCAGGCCGCCTACCTCGTGCACGACAGGGTCACCGTGACGCGCGGCCGGGAGCCGCGCGGCCCCAACGAGCTGATGGTCGGCGCGCTCGCTGCGGCCCGCATGGGGTTGACCGAGGACGACGTCGCGATCGGCCGCACGCTGCCGGTCGAGCGCGAGGAGTTCACGGTCGTCGGCCACTTCTCGGCGCCCGGCACCGTCTACGAAGCCGAGCTGTGGGCCCGCTTGCCGGACATCATGCTCGCCACCAAGCGCGAGGACGTCTCGTGCGTCGTGCTCCGGCTCGAGGACGAGACCCGCGCGGCCGAGCTCGAGAAGGACGTGCGGCTGTTCGCAGCGCGGCGTGTGGACCTCGAGATCGACGCTGTCCCGGAGCCGGTCCTGATGCGCGAGCTGGCCAGCAGCTTGACCCCGATCGCTTCGCTGGCGCGGTGGATGGCCGTCATGGCGGTGATCGCCGGCGCGTTCGCGTGCGCCAACACGATGTTCGCGGCGGTGCTGGCGCGCACGCGTGAGCTCGCGACGCTGCGCGCGCTGGGTTACTCACCGGCGCGCGTCGCGATCGGGCTCGTGCAGGAGTCCCTGCTCGTGGCGTTCCTCGGCGGCGCGATCGGCACGCTCGTCGCGCTCGGGGTCGGCGCCGTGTCGCTCCGCTACCCGATGGGCGCGCTGCTCCTCGAAGCCGACACCTACAGCCGCGCCGCCGGGCTCGGCGCGGCGCTCGCATCTGGCCTGCTCGGCGGCATCGTGCCCGCCGTGCGAGCCGTTAGAATCCCCCTGGTAGAGGCCATCGGAGGCCGAACATGATGTTGAAGACCCTGCTCTCCCTTTCTGTTCTCGTGGCGCTCGCCGCCTGCGGCGGTGAAGGCCGCGCCACGCCCGCAAAGGACACCGGCCCCGACGCGGGCGCGACGTTCGCCCTGGCGACGGACCCCGGCCAAGCCGTCACGGTCGTCGCCGCCAAGGAGCGCGGCGCCGGTGACGCGACCCTGGTCGTGCAGGGCCGCATCGAGAGCCTCACCAAGGGCTTCGCGATCCTGAAGCTGATGGACACGGCGCTGAAGTACTGCGGGGAGGTGCACGCCGAAGGCTGCAAGACCCCGTGGGACTTCTGCTGCGACACGCCCGAGGTGCGGCGTGAGCACCGGCTGCTCGTCGAGTTCCACGGCCCCGACGGGCGCCCCGTCGAGACGCGCGGCCTCCCCGACACGCGCCTGCTGGACCTCGTCAAGGTGCGGGGCCGGCTCACCGAGAACGCGCAAGGAAGCCTCGTGCTCGTCGCCGACGGCTACTGGCAGGTCGAGCGGCCGACGCTGCCCGACGGGCTCAACTGGCCGGAGTAGCCGCGCGGCGACCGACGCGGGCTACCAGGTGTAGAAGCCCTGCCCGCTCTTCTTGCCGAGCTTGCCCTCGGCCACCATGTCGCGCATCAGCTGCGGCGCCGCGAAGCCCTCGAGGCCGAGCTCCTCGCGCAGGTAGTCCGCGATCGCCAGGCGCACGTCGAGGCCGACGAGGTCGGTGAGCTTGAGCGGACCCATCGGGTGGCCGTAGCCGAGCACCATCGCCTTGTCGATGTCCTCGGCGGACGCGACGCCGCCCTCGAGCATGCGGATCGCCTCGAGGCCGAGGCACACGCCGAGGCGCGAGCTGGCGAAGCCGGGGCTGTCCTTGACGAGGATCGGCTCCTTGTCGAGCAGGCGGCCGTAGTCCTGCGACCGGGCGATCGTGTCGTCGCTCGTCGCGTCGGTGCGGACCAGCTCGAGCAGCTTCATGATCGGGACCGGGTTGAAGAAGTGCCAGCCGATGCAGCGCTCGGGTCCCTGCACGCCGTCGAAGACCTTGGCGAGCGACAAGGACGAGGTGTTGCTCGCGAGCACGCAGCCTGCCTTCACCGTCGCGCCGAGCTCTCGGAAGATGCCGTTCTTCAGCTCCAGCTTCTCGGGCACGGCTTCGACGACCAGATCGACGTCCGCGCAGGCAGCTGCGCGGTCGGTGGCCGTCGTGATGCGCGCCAGGGTCTCGTCACGCTGCTGCTCGGTGGTCTTGCCCTTGTCGACGCCCTTCTGGAGGAAGGCCGCGATGCGGTCCGTGCCCTTCTCGACGAACGCGTCGGAGACGTCGCAGAGCACGACCGTCGAGCCCGCCTGCGCGCACACCTGCGCGATGCCGGCGCCCATCGTGCCCGCGCCCAGCACGGCGACCTTGTGGAACTGGATGTCGGTCATGGTCGATCAGCCCTGCTTGTTGTTCTGCTTGTCGAGGAACGCCGTCATGCGCGCCCGCTTGTCGTCGCTGTCGAACAGCACCGCCTGGGTCGAGCTCTCGAACACGACCGCGTTCTCGTGGCCGGGACGCGACAGCGCGTTGAGCGCGCGCTTGGCGCCGCGCACGGCCAGCCGGCCGTTCTTCGCGACCTCGGCGGCCATGGCGAGCGCCGCGTCGACCACCTCGTCGTCAGGCACTACGCGGTTGGCGAGGCCGATGCGCAGCGCCTCGTCGGCGTCGACCATGCGGCCCGTGTAGATCAGCTCACGGGCGCGGCCGAGGCCGATCAGCCGCGGCAGGCGGTAGGTGCCGCCGGCCGCGGGGATGATGCCGAGCTTGACCTCGGGCTGCCCCATCTTGGCGGAGCTGCCCACGACCCGCAGGTCGCACGCGATCGCGAGCTCGCAGCCGCCGCCGAGCGCGTAGCCCTTCACGGCGGCGATGACCGGCGCCGGGAACTCCTCGATGCGGTTGAAGATGCCGCTGTTGATCGCCTTCATCGCGTCGGCAGACGTGCGGTCGCGGAGCTG
>JBERSB010000493.1:0-5934 GCA_041236755.1 Luminiphilus sp.
TGCCGGGCGAGCCCGAGCAGGATGCGCGCGGCGCGCACGAGGCGGTCGTTGACCAGCCGCGCTGCCTCCTCGCCGCCGGTGGTTGGCGCGGACTCGTCTTCGCCGGTGCTCGGCAGCGGCGTGCGCATGACGTCTGCGAGCGCGTCGTAGACGAGCTCGTAGTCCGGTTCGTACCTCGCCTGGTGCTGGTCGACGTCCGCGGCGACCTTGCCGAGCGCGTTCGGCGCGCCCTCTCCGATCCCGAGCAGCAGCTCGCTCGCCCAGCGCACCAGCAGCGCGCGGCTCGCGAGGTCCTTGCCCTTGGCCTTCTGCTTGGTGACGAACTTCGCGAGCTCGGAGATCGCCGCGAAGCGCTTCTTGGTCAGCGCCTGCGCGTCCTTCAACGCGTCCATGGCGCCGTCGACCGCCGCGAGCCGCTTGCGGGCGGCCGCGTCGAGCTTGAGCCTGCCGCGGTCGTCGGTCGCGGCGCGCACGAACCGCTCGCACCACTGCTGGACCAGGTCCGGGTCGTCGGCGCAGGCGCACACGAGGTCGAGCAACAGCTCGGACGAGGACGGGTGGAACTCGAGCGCCGCGAACAGGTGCGGCCGCGCTTCGGCAGGGCGTCCGCCGTCGAGCGCGGTCAGGCCGGTCTGGCGCCGTGTGCTCGCCGGGCCGTCCGCCGGCATCGTGGTCTCGAGCGCGAGGTCGCGAGGCATGTTGGCGCCGGGCGGACACTGCGCGACGAGCGGGGCGCAGGTGACCAGAGCGGCGACCGCCAGGTACTGGCAGGAGTTGGGCATGGCTGAGGCGCGGCGGGCAGGCCGGCTACATGGTCTGCGCGTCTTCGGGCGTGGGCAAGCTCGGCGTCGTCAGTCGCCAGAGCGTGCGCCAGACGACCAGGCACAAAAACGCGACCAGCGTCGCGAACAGCCGCAGGATGTAGCCGTACTCGCTGTCGTCCCCGAGCGTCCAGGGCATGAACCACATCACGGCGCTCAGTCCCAAGAGCGCTGCCTGCGGCAGCCCGCGGTCCAAGAGCACGTTCGCCGGCAGCACCAGCGGCAGCCCGACCGTAAGCCAGACGGCGCCCGCTGCCGACGGCCGCGCGCGCCACTCCAGCGACAGCCACTCCCAGCCGTCGCCCGACGTCAGCGACTTCTTGAGGCCGTAGGCGAGCGCCGCTGTGCCCGCGACGAACATGGCGACGCGGATCGCGAACAGGCCGATCCTCGCGAGCTTGCCCAAGAGCTCGATCTCGGGCTCGCGCGGCGGGGGTTCGGGCAGGTCGGCTGGCTCGGCCATCGTCAGAGGCTAGGTCACGATCGCGCCCGCCGAAAGGAGGCATCGCAGCCGGGCGACCGGCGCGCTCACGCCTCGTCGGGCGTGCGCGCCTGGATCTGCAGCGCGTGCACGCGCCCGTCCATCAGGTCGCCCACGGCGGCGAACACGAGGCGCTGCCGCTGGACGCGGTTGAGCCCGGCGAAGGCCTCGCTGACGACGAGCAGCGAGAAGTGGCTCTCGCCCGAGCCGTCGTGGCCGGCGTGTCCTGCGTGCTGCGCGCTGTCGTTGTGCAGCGTCAGCTCGACCGGTGAGAGCGCGGCCTCGAGGCGGCGGGTCAGCTCCGCTGTGATCGGGCTGGTCGGCGTGTCGGTCATGGCCTCGGTATAGGCGACGCCGTCGGCCGTGCCCACCCAAACGCCTCCGGCCCCCGCTGCGCGACAAATAGTCGGCGCGCCATCGTCGGCGCGCTATCGTGCCTGCCGCGATGGCATCCTCCCCTCCCTTCCGGCGCGTGCTGGTCGCCAACCGCGGTGAGATCGCGGTGCGCGTGATGCGCGGCCTGCGCGAGCTCGGCGTCGAGTCGGTCGCGGTCCACAGCGACGCCGACGCGCGGTGCGCCCACGTGCTCGAAGCCGACCACGCGGTGGCGCTCGGCGGCAACACCGCGGCCGAGAGCTACCTCGACATCGACAAGGTGCTGGCCGCTGCGAAGGAGACGGGCGCCGAGGCGGTCCACCCGGGCTACGGCTGCCTGAGCGAGACCAGCGCGTTCGCCCGCGCAGTCAAGGACGCAGGCCTGGTGTTCATCGGTCCCAACGCGGACGCGATGGACCGGCTCGGCGGCAAGAAGGCCGCCCGCGAGGAAGCGATCGCAGCAGGCGTGCCGGTGATCCCCGGCACCGAGCAGGACCTCGGCGACGAGGAGCTGATCAAGGTCGCCAAGGAGATCGGGATGCCGGTCATGGTCAAGGCGAGCGCCGGCGGCGGCGGCCGCGGCATGCGGCGCGTCGAGCGCGAAGAGGACCTCGCCGACGCGATCGCGGCCGGGCGGCGCGAGGCCAAGGAGTCGTTCGGCGACGACCGCATGATCGTCGAGCGCGCAGTGTTCCCGGCGCGGCACATCGAGATCCAGTTCATCGCCGACGCGCACGGCCACGCGGTGTCACTGCACGAGCGCGAGTGCTCCGTGCAGCGCCGCCACCAGAAGGTGCTCGAAGAGGCGCCGTCGGCGGTCGTGGGCGAGGAGCTGCGCGGGGCGATGGGCGCCGCCGCCGTCGCGCTCGCCGAGCGGGTCGGCTACGACAACGCCGGCACCTGTGAGTTCCTCGTCGACGACGCGGGCAACTTCTACTTCCTCGAGGTCAACACGCGCCTGCAGGTCGAGCACCCGGTGACCGAGTTCGTCACCGGCGTCGACCTCGTCCACCTGCAGCTGCACGTCGCCGCGGGCGGCAAGCTCGAAGAAGCGCTCGCAGGCAAGGACCTGACGCCGCGCGGCCACTCGATCGAGGCGCGCATCTGCGCCGAGTCGCCGGAGCAGGGCTACATCCCCGCGGCGGGCACGCTCGATCTGGTGCGAGAGCCTTGCGGCCCGGGCATCCGCGTCGACAGCGGCGTCTACTCCGGCTGGGAGGTGCCGCCTTTCTACGACTCGATGCTCGCCAAGCTCGTCGTCTGGGGCCCCGATCGCGAGACCGCGTGCAGGCGCCTCAGCGAAGCGCTCAAGAACACCGCGTATCTCGGCATCCCGACCAACGTGGACTTCCTGCGGCGCGTCGTCGACGACGAGGCGTTCCGCACGGCGGCGATCGACACCGACATGCTCGCGCGGCGCCCGGAGCTCGCGGCCGGTCCGCAGCAGGAGCCCGACGACCACGCGCTGGCCGCAGCAGCGCTGTGCCAGGCGCTGCAGCGCGCGCCGGGCGGCGGCGCTGCTTCGACGAGCGGGGGGGCGGCCGGCCCGGGATCGACGCAGGTGTGGCAGGACCTCAGCGGCTTCCGGCTCTTCGAGGTGACGCGATGAAGCTCTCCCGAGAGTTCGTGCGCGACGGCGAGCCCGTCGCGGTCCAGGTCGAGCGCGTCGAAGGGGACCGCTTCCGCGTGCGCGTCGGCGACAGCGTCTACGACTACGACGCGCGCGCGCTGCCCGACGGCGGCGTGCGCCTGCAGCGGCTCGACGAAGGCGGCAAGGGCGGCGTGGCGTACGGCGCGGGCTCGCAGCAGTCCTACATGGTCCGCGTCGACGGACGGACGCACGCGCTCGAGGCGCCGCAGCGCCGCGGCGGACCCGGCGGCGCAGGTGGCGACGGCACCGTGCGGGCGCCGATGACCGGGACCGTGCTCGAGGTCGCCTGCGCGCCCGGCGACCGGATCGAAGCAGACCAGACGCTGGTCGTGGTCTCGGCGATGAAGATGGAGCACAAGCTGGCCGCCGGCGTCGCGGGTGTGGTCGCGTCGATCTCGACGGAGGCCGGCGCGACGGTCGACCAGGGCGACGCGCTGGTGGTCGTCGAGCCCGACGCCGAGTAGGGCGCGGCAGGGCGCCTGGCTGCAGTCGGCAGAACGCCGGACGCGGCCGCGCCGGCGCGGCCCAGGGCCCGCCATTTTTTGCGATTTCGCGGCGGATTGCGGCGCCCCGCCGCCCGTCCGGGGTGGTAAGGATCTGCGCCCGGATTCCATCAACGATGACCCAAACACCCCTGACTGGCTGGATCCTCCACAAGAAAGGGGGCGACCACTACGAGAACGACAAGCTCGTCGCTGCGGCCAAGGAGGTCGGAATCGACGTCACGGTCGTGCCTCCAGACGCCGTCGACCTGCTGGTCACGCGCAGGGGGCGGCGCAGCGTGCGGGTCCGCGGTGAGGAGACGTCGCTCCCGGACTTCATCCTGCCGCGAACCGGGTCTGGCACGACCTACTTCGCGCTGGCGGTGATGCGGCACTTCGAGCGTCTCGGGGTGCACATGTTCAACCACGCCGAGGCGATCGAGTGCGTCAAGGACAAGCTCTGGAGCCAGCAGGTGCTGGCGGCGAGCGACCTACCGGTGCCCAAGACCATGCTCGTCAAGCACCCTACGGACATCGACTTCGTCGAGGCGAGCCTCGGCTTCCCCGTGGTGATCAAGACGTTGGCGGGCTCGCACGGCGAAGGCGTGTTCCTCGCCGAGGACCGGCTCCGGTTCCGGGACCTGATGGAGCTGATCGCGGCCACGGCGCCGTCTGCGAACATCATCCTGCAGGAGTTCATCAGCCACACCCGCGGCCGCGACCTCCGGGTGATCATCGTGGGGGGGCGCGCGATCGGGAGCATGCAGCGCGTGTCGGTCGACGGCAGCTTCAAGACCAACATCTCGCGCGGCGGCAAGGCGGAGGAGTTCGAGCTGGACGATCGCGCCGAGTGGATCGCGTCCGAGGCGGCGCGGGTACTCGGGCTCGACATCGCCGGCGTCGACCTGCTGTTCGACGTCGACGACCAGTACCGCATCTGTGAGGTCAACTCGGCGCCGCAGTGGCAGGGGCTCGAGACGCTGGGCACGGTCGAGATCGCGCCGCAGGTCATGAACTACATCAAGATCCGGTTGGGGAGCTGAGGCGGGGCGATGTGCCGATGGATCGTCTACCAGGGACCTCCGACCTTCATGAGTCGGGTCCTGCTCGAGTCAGGCCACTCGCTGCTCGACCAGTCGCTGCAGGCGACCCACATCGAGTGGCCGACGAACGGTGACGGATTCGGCGTAGGCTGGTACGACCGCCGCACCGAGCCCGGCCTGTTCCGCGACGTCCTGCCGATCTGGAACGACACCAACTTCGCCGCGCTCGCAGATCAGATCGAGTCGCCGCTGTTCTTCGCCCACGTCCGCCGGTCGACGACGGGCGCGATCCAGCGCACCAACTGCCACCCGTTTGCGCACGGTGGCTGGATGTTCCAGCACAACGGCTCGATCCCGAGCTTCCCCCAGCTCAAGCAGGGTCTGTACGCGCAGATCGCGCCGGAGCTGTTCCCGCACCTGCACGGCTCGACGGACTCCGAGTGCATGTTCCTCTTGGCGATGTCGCACGGTCTCCGTGACGACCCGCCTGCGGCCCTGGCGGCGATGATCCGCATCGTCGAGTCGGCCCGGCAAGATGCCGGGGTCGAGGCTCCGTTCCGCTGCACGAGCGCGGTCAGCGACGGCGAGACCACGTGGGCGGTCCGCTACGCCTCGCACGGCGAGCCACGGTCGCTCTACTACTCGTCGGCGGCCGATGCGCTCTGCGATCCGCACGCGCACCGTGTCCAGCTGCCGGAAGGAAGCGTCATCGTCGCCTCGGAGCCGCTCGGCGGCGGCGGCGGCGCCTGGCGGGAGGTCGCGCCGTCGGCCGTGCTCACGGTATCGGCCACCGGCGTCTGCCAGGCTGAGATCGAGCTCTAGCAGCGCGGGCCGCGCTGCATGCGCCGCGAGAGCCGGTCGATCGTCACGGTCAGGAGCAGGATGGTCAGCAGGAACGTCGAAGCGCGCGCCATGGCGCCGTTCTTCAGCGAAGCATCGAACAGGTAGCCGATGCCGCCGACGCCGACGATGCCGAGGACGACGCTGGTGCGCACGTTCGACTCGAACTGGAACAGCGCGTAGCTGCGCCAGTCGGAGCGGCTGAGCGGCAGCGCGCCGTAGAGGAACGCGGCGCCGCGGC
>JBERSB010000494.1:0-4548 GCA_041236755.1 Luminiphilus sp.
GCTGCTGCGCTGGCGGCCTGGAGTGGCGCAGGCGCCCGCGCTGCTGAGGCCCGGCGACCGCTTCGTCGAGCTCGACGGGATCCGGGACCCGGGCAGCGGCCGCGAGCTCGCGCGCGCGGGACGGGTGCCGACGGCGCCGCTGCTCGACCTGTTCGCTGCCGGCGCGACGGCATCGCAGGCCATGGCGCGCGCCGCCGAAGACCCGCGGCTTCTGACCTGGAGCCCGCGCGACCTGCTCGACGCGGTCACGGTGCTGTGCCGCACCGGCTGGCTGCTCAGCGATCCGCAGAGCGAAGCAGCAACCCGCTGACTGCTGCCACCGCGAGGCTGTCGCCCCGGGCGCGCAGCTTGCGGCCGCCGTCGGCGTCGCGCGGCGGCAGCGGCGAGGCGAACCAGATCCAGCGGTCACCGTGTCGGCGCAGCTCGGGCACCGTCGGCGGCACGTTGGCGTCGGCCACGACGCCTTCGACGCCCGGCAGGCTGCCGGGATCGCACGGCAGGCCCCCGTAGCTCGCCGGCGCGACGATCCGCGCGCCGCGCTCCTTGGCGGAGGCGGCGAGCTCACACAGCTCGTCGCGGTATCGCAAGGAGGTCGTACCGAGGCTGAGGTTGATGCACGTCGCCGGGATCTCGAGCGCGTAGCGCAGCGCGTGCATCACCGCGCCGAAGTCGCAGACCGGCTCGCGCTCGAACACCCGGAGCGAGACAAACTCCACCTCGTCCACGAAACCCGCGATCGTCGCTGCGACCGCGCTGCCGTGGCCGAGCACGTCGCCGCCGCCGCCGGCTTCGTCGAGGATGCCGTCGGCGCCGAACAGCGGCCCCGCGGTGACCGTCGCGCGGTCACGCAGGGCCGGGTGCGCCGCGTCGATCCCGCTGTCCACGACGACGACGCGTCGCGCAGCGCTCATTCGTCGACAACGTAGATGTTGCCGACGATCTCGCCCTCCAGCTCGACCGCGGGCAGACGCTCGAGGGTCTTGCCGTCGAAAACCTCGAAGTCGCTGCCCGCGACGCCGACGTAGATCTTGCTGGCGTCGGGCGCGATGGCCACCAGCGAGCGGCGCGGACGGAACTCGTAGTAGGCCTCGGCGAGCTTGTCGCCCGTCTGCATGTCGTAGGTGACGAGCCGGCGCTGCTCGCCGCGGCTGCCGCTCATCGCCGCGCCGACGCGCTTCTTGTGCGCCACGCGCATGCCCCAGGAGCTCTGGCTCGGACCCCACTCGGTCACGTTGAGCACCTTCTTGTTCTCGAGGTCGAGCTCGACGACGCCCCAGCTGGTCCGACGCTCCTCGACCGGGTCGGTCGTGGTGAACGTCATCAACGCGCGGCCGGGGTCGCGGCCGTCCAGCAGGTCGGTCGAGCCGACGCGGAGCGCGCCGGCGCCGAAGAAGCGCGGCGTCTTGAGGTCGATGCGGCCCTGCTCCTTGAGCGTGCGCGCGTCGAGGAACACCACGTCGCCGTCCTTGGAGCCGATCCAGTGCGTGCCGTCGGCGCTGAGCCGCGCCCGGGACATGCCGTCGGGGAGCTTCTTCAGCTTGCGCACGACCTTCTTGTTGGCGCTGTCGTAGAGCAGGTACTCGCTCGGCTCGAAGCTGTAGCGGTCGAGGTGCTTCTTGACGCGGTCGGTCCGTACGAGCCAGTGCACCCCGCCGGCGCACTCCCGCACGCTCTTGACGCGCAGGATCATGCCTTCCTCCTGGAAGAAGTGGTCCTCGACCAGCTCTCCGGTCGTGAGGTCGACCACCTCGACGGACCGCTGCTGGTTGGTCACGACGAGCATGCGCTTGCGATCGTGGGTGAGCGTCGTGCGCCAGAACAGGCCGCCCTTCAGCTTGACCTTCTGCGCGACCTGGTCCGTCGACGGGTCGAACTTGACCAGGTAGTCCGGGTACATCGTGAACCAGAAGAACTGCTTCTTCTGTTCGAGGTCGGCGAGCGTCGGCGCTGCGACCGGCGTGAACTCCGGGAGGTCTTCGCTGCGGCGGCCGCCGCCGCGACGTCCGCGCGTGGGCCGTGGGTCCTGCGCGTCGGCGTCCGGCGCGGCTGGGGCCTCGCTGCCGGTGTCGGGCCGCGCCGCGCGCCCCGGACGCTGGCCGAGGGCGAGCGCCGGAAGCAGCAGGAGCACGAGGAGGGGGGTGGGGGTCAGCATGGCTGGGCGGCTAGGGGAAGACGAGGTCGATGGACTTCCAGTCCTGCATCGGAGCCCCGCAGGACGAGGTCCAGGTCGGCGCGTTGGTGACGCCGTCGGGGACCTGGGCCGGCCAGTAGCACGTGTGGTAGCAATCGTACAGATCGCGTTCGATGGGCTGTCAAAGACCGTCCGTGCCGTTGCCGGAGTCGACCTCCCAGCCCGGCGCGAAGACCGTCGTGCAGCCGTAGGGATACGTGGTCGGAGGCGGGTCCTGGGTCAGCGCGCGGGCAGCGCCCCGCCGCGCGAGCACCATGCCCGCCAGCTGGCGCGCCTTCTGGTTGCAGGCGAAGATGCGCGGCCGACGGCGCGGGCCGCCGTCGCCTGTGGCATCGGAAGGGTTCGAACTTGGGTCACTCATGACTGGTCGAAGCGGGTGAGGAAGGTCGGGTTCTTGGCCGCGATGCGGCCGTAGCTCTTGAGGCCGAGGTCGACGAAGCCGCGGATCCACTCGCAGTAGTGGACGTTGGCCTTCGTCGCTTCGCCGTAGCGGACGTGCGCCTCGTGGTAGCAGCCGCCGGCGCACAGCGGCCGCGCGAAGCACGAGGTGCAGTCGGTCTTGTTGTCGACGTGCGCCTTCTCGAGGAAGCTCGCGCGCGCCTGCTGGTCGACGCCGTCCTGGACGCTGCCGACGCTGTGGCTCTTGGACTCGACGAACCGGTGGCACAGCCCCAGCTCGCCTTCGGTGGAGACGCCGAGCAGGCCGAGGCCGGCGCCACACGGGTGCGCCTTGTTGACGCCCTGGTGCAGCTCGCGGACGAGGTCGCCGAGGTTGCTGAAGCCGTGGTGCTTGCCGTCGACGGCAGCGTCCACATATTCGTCGGCGAGCTCGCCGAAGTCTTTGAGAAGGCGCTCGTAGCCCTGCTCGCCGAGCGCGTAGTCGCGCTCGAGCCCCGCCGTGACCGGCGCGAAGCCCACCTCGTCGAAGCCCAGCTCCTCGGTCAGGTAGCGGTAGGTCTCGACGACCGGCGTGGCGCCCGCGGTGACCGTGACCCGCGCGCCGATCGCGCGGCCCTTGCGCTGCTTGTTCGTCTCGATCAGATGGCGGATGCGCGGCTCGATCACGTCGAACGAGCCCTTGCCGCTCTTGAACGTGCGGTGACGGTCCTGCTCGCTCTGGTCCCCGTCGATCGAGACGGTGATGCCGAACCGATGCTCGGTCAAGAAGTCGACGATGTCCTCGGTCAGCAGCGTGGCGTTGGTCGTCAGCGAGTAGTGCACACGCTTGGCGAGCTTCTGCGCCTGCTGCTCGGCGTACTCCGTCGCCGCCCGGATTGCGTCGAAGTTGAGCAGCGTCTCGCCGCCGAAGAAGGTGATCGAGACCTGCGGGCGGTCGCCGCTGCTCCGCATCAGAAAGTCGATCGAGTCGCGCGCGGTCTTGTCGTCCATGCGCGCCTTGCCGTTGTTGCCCTGGCCTTCGCCGATCTTGTCCTCGCCGTACTCGTAGCAATACGTGCAGGAAAGGTTGCACTTGTTGGTGACGTTGAGCACCAGCGTCGCGAGCGGGAACGGCATCGGCGGCAACTGCGGCCGCGGCGCGGCGACCTCGTCGACAGGCCGGATCGCGCCCAGGTCGATCAGGTCGTGCAGGGTCTCCTCGGCGCGCGCAGGCGCGGACTGCGTCCGGGCCCACTCCTTGCCGTCCAGACCGTCGGGCGCGGCGAAGGCGTCGACGACCTCTGCGGTCGGCGCGTCGAGCGCGAGGATCGCGGCGGAGTTCGCGAGGTAGACGAACTCCGTGCCCGCCTCGTCCGAGAACCGGCGGTGGAGCACCGTGCGCAGCTGCATCAGCGGTCCTCCCAGTTCAGCACCTGCCAGCGCGCGTAGATCGGCACCGTCACCAGCAGGTGGCTCCGCGCGAAGAAGCGGCGCTTGACCCTTGCGGGGGGCGCTGCGGTCTCGGCTTGTTCGCCGTCCGCATCGTAGGCGGCGTCATCGTCGGAGGCGTCACCGTCCGGCGCGTCCTCGTCGCTGTCGTCGTCGTCACCTTGTTCGCCGTCGGCGTCCTTGCTCTTCTCGGGCTCGGGACGGACGGGGACGTCGAGCTGCAGCTCGCAGCAGACGAACACGTCACCGATGTTGTTCGTCTGCCACTTGCGTTCGGGGTTGGGGCCGTCGACGTTCGGCGTGAACACGCCCGTCTCCGGGTCGATCTGTCCGACGAACTGGACGTCGTCGTCGTCGTCACGCACCCGGAACTCCTGCAGCGACCACTTCGGCCGCACCTGGAACAGGTCGACATCGTCGTCGGTGTAGAGCTTGCCGTCCTCGCCGCGGTGCACGGTGTACGCCTCGAAGCGCTCGAGTTGGCGGGGGTGCTGCGCGCCGCCGATGCGCGAGAGGCCCTGCAGCGGCCG
>JBERSB010000495.1:0-6299 GCA_041236755.1 Luminiphilus sp.
CGCGCAGCGGCTGGGTCTGGGCGACCGGGCCTGCCGGACGCTGCTCGCCGCAGGCATGGCCGGCGGCGTCGGCGCGAGCTTCCGCGCGCCGTTCGCGGGCGCGCTTTTCGCGGCCGAGATCCTCTACCGCGACGCGGAGCTCGAGAGCGAGGCGGTGATCCCGGCGTTCTTGTCGTCGGCGACGGCGTACTGCGTGTTCTGCGGTTGGCTCGGCGAGTTCGGCGTGCTGTTCGAGCTGAGCGGCGACTTCGCCTTCCACGACGTGTGGGAGATGCTGCCCTACACGGCGCTGGCGCTGGTCCTGCTGCCGGCGACGTGGCTCTACGTGCGTTTCTTCTACGGAACGGAGCGGCTGGTCGCGCGGCTGCGCGGGCCCGCGCCGCTGCTCGCAGCGCTCGGCGGCGCGCTGACCGGCGCGGTGGCGCTAGGCGCCTGGGCGTTGGTCGACGACGACCGCGCGCTCGCGGTGCTGAGCAGCGGCTACGGCGTGCTGCAGCAGACGCTCGACGGCCTGGTGGTGGGCTGGAGCGGCGTCGCCCTGCTGTTGCTGGTCGCGCTCGGCAAGGTGATGGCCACGTCGTTCACGATCGGCAGCGGCGGCAGCGCAGGCGTGTTCGGGCCGAGCATGGTGATCGGCGGCAGCGTCGGCGGCGCCGTCGGCATCGTCTGCTACGAGTGGGGGCTGGTCGAGAACCCGGCCAGCCTCTGCATCGTCGGCATGTGCGGCTTCTTCGCGGGCGCTGCCAAGACGCCGATCTCGACGATCGTGATGGTCACCGAGATGACCGGCAGCTACCAGCTGCTGCTGCCCGCGGTGTGGGTGTGCGGGCTGACGTTCTTGCTGTCGGGCCGGGTCGCGCTCTACCAGAAGCAGGTCGCCAACCGGGCGCTGTCGCCGGCGCACAAGGGCGAATACATGGAAGCGCTGCTCGAGGACATGACGGTGGCCGACGTGTTCGAGCCGTCCGAGGTCGAGACCGTGCACCCGTCGATGCCGCTGCGCGACATCGTGCACGCCATCGCGCACAGCCGGCAGGACTACTTCCCCGTGATCGACGAGGGCGTCTTCGTCGGCATGGTCTCGGCGCACGACGTGCGCGAGCACACGTTCGACCAGGAGATCTACCGGCTGGCGATCGCGTCGGACATCATGTCGACGCCGCCGGTCGTGGTCCGGCCGACAGACGACCTGCACAAGGCGCTCGAGACCTTCGACTCGATCTGGATCGACGAGCTGCCGGTGGTCGACAGCGACGACCCCGACCGCGTGATCGGCCAGCTGCGTCGTCGCGCGATCAACCGCGCCTACACCAAGAAGCTGAAGGAGCTGCGCGCGCTGCAGCAGGAGCAACAGGAGGGCTGACGTGCTGGCGATCTTCTTGACCAAGCTGCAGACCGACCCGCACCTGTTCGTCTACGTGGTCGTCACGGTCGTGCTGAGCATCACCGTGCACGAGCTCGCGCACGGCTTGGCGGCGCTGCGCCTCGGCGACATGACCCCGAAGGTCAGCGGGCACTGGACGGTCAACCCGGTGGTGCACATGGGGCTGCCGTCCTTGGTCATGCTGCTCTTGTTCGGGATTGCGTTCGGCGCGATGCCGGTCGACCCGACGAGGCTGCGCGGCCGGTACGCCGAGGCGGTGGTCGCGCTCGCCGGGCCGCTCTACAACCTGCTGCTCGCGCTGCTCGCGGCGACCGCGCTCGGCGCGTGGCAGCTGGCCGCGGGCGGGCAGGTGCACGGCGTGATGCAGGAGAACCTGCGTCAGTTCGTCTACGTGTTCAGCGTGATCAACCTCGCGCTGGCCATGTTCAACATGATCCCGCTCCCGCCGTTCGACGGCGCGAGCGTCTTGGCGGGCCTGGTCCCTGCCTACCGGCGATGGCTCGCGACGATCACGGACCCGCGCGTCTTCTTCGGCGTGCTGCTGCTCGTGTTCTTCGGGATCAGCCAGGTCGAGGGCGGGATCACGGCGCCCGCGAAGAGCGGCGTCGACGCGTACCTCGGCTGGCTCTACGCGCTCGTCGGCAGGTGAGCCGGGCGCCGGAATCGGTGCGACGGCTGGGCCGATCCGGGCCCCGTAGTTCGTGCGGCCACGAAAAGATGTTTGGACTTTGTTCGGGTCTGTGCGTAGGCTCTCCGACATGCGCCCGAGGGCGCGACGCAACCAACGTTCCCTTGGGAGGGATCATCTACGATGAAATCGAAGGCAGCAGACAGTGGTGGGGGCCGCGCCGGTAGCGGCAAGGCAGGCAAGCAGGAAGCAGCGCGCGCCGAGGCGCTCTCGGACGCCCTGGCGTCGATCCACAAGAGCTACGGCGACGGCTCGATCATGCGGATGGGCGAACAGACGCTCGCGCCGATCGACGGCATCTCGACCGGCTCGCTGGGGCTGGACCTGGCGACGGGCGGCAAGGGCTTCCCGCGCGGCCGCGTGATCGAGGTCTACGGGCCGGAGTCGTCGGGCAAGACCACGCTCACGCTCCACGTGGTCGCCAACTGCCAGAAGATGGGGGGCACCTGCGCCTTCATCGACGCCGAGCACGCGCTGGACCCGCAGTACGCGCGGCGCCTGGGCGTCGACCTCGACATGCTGCTGATCTCGCAGCCCGACCACGGCGAACAGGCGCTCGACATCTGCGAGACCATCTCCAAGTCGGGCGCGATCGACCTGATCGTCATCGACTCGGTGGCGGCGCTGGTGCCCAAGGCCGAGATCGAGGGCGAGATGGGCGACAGCTTCGTCGGCCTGCAGGCGCGCCTGATGAGCCAGGCGCTGCGCAAGCTGACGGCGGTCACCGCCAAGACCAACACCACGCTGATCTTCATCAACCAGATCCGCGAGAAGATCGGCGTGATGTTCGGCAGCCCGGAGACCACGACCGGCGGCCGCGCGCTCAAGTTCTACTCGTCGGTTCGGATCGACATCCGCCGGATCGGCCAGATCAAGAACGGCGACATGCCGATCGGCGCCCGCACCAAGGCGACCGTGGTCACGAACAAGGTCGCGCCGCCGTTCCGCAAGACGGAGTTCGACATCCTCTTCAACGAGGGCATCAACCGCCTCGGCGAGCTGCTCGACCTCAGCGTCGACCAGGGCATCATCCGGCGCTCGGGCACCTGGATGAGCTACGGCGAGACGCGGCTCGGCCAGGGTCGCGAACGCGCCCGCGAGTTCTTGAAGGAGAACCCGGAGATGGCAGAAGAGATCGAGCAGAAGCTGCTCGACAAGATGCTGCCGAAGCCCGAGGAGGCCAAGGAAGCCGGCCAGGCTGTCGGCGCCGCTGCGCAGAAGCCGACGGCCAAGCAGGCCGACGCGGCCGGTTCCTGAACCCTGCTCCTGAGGGCCGGGTGCGGGGCGGCCTCCTGCCGAGCATCCGGCATGCCGCGGGGAAGCCTCCGATCGGTTGCTTCGATCGGCTTCTTCGAGCGGCGCCGCCTCGTAAGGCGCTGCGGCAGCGCGGGCTTTGGCCCTCGCTGCTTGGGTGCGGCCCTGCGATTCGCTACAACGCTTGCGCGACGATCCGCGCGGTGCGCGGTGCCGTCGAATCTGCCTGAGCAAGCCGCCTCCCAGGGTGGAGGCCCGACGCCATGAACCGCCTGACCGCCGACGAGATCCGCACGCGCTACCTCGAGTTCTTCGCCAGCCACGGGCACGAGGCGATGCGCTCCGACTCGCTCGTCCCCGCGAACGACCCGACGCTGCTGTTCACCGGCGCGGGCATGAACCAGTTCAAGGACATGTTCTTGGGCAAGGGCACGCTCGCTACCAAGCGCGCGACGACGTCGCAGAAGTGCCTGCGGGTCCCGGACCTCGACAACGTCGGGGTCACGCCGAGGCACCACACGTTCTTCGAGATGCTGGGGAACTTCTCCTTCGGCGACTACTTCAAGAAGGACTGCATTCGCTGGGTGTGGACGTTCTTCACCGAGGTCTGCGGGATCCCGGCGGACCAGATGGTCGTGACCATCTACCAGGACGACGACGAGGCGTTCGGGATCTGGACCGAGGACATCGGGCTCCAAACCGAGCGGGTGTTCCGGTTCGGCGAGAAGGAGAACTTCTGGCCCGCGGAGGCGCCCAGCAAGGGGCCGAACGGCGTCTGCGGCCCGTGCTCGGAGATCTACTTCGACCACGAGCCCGGCGCGCCGATGCCGAGCCGCGAAGGCCTGGAGGACCTGCCTGCGCCGCGCTTCCTCGAGATCGGCAACTGCGTGTTCACGCAGTTCGACCGCCAGGACGGCGGCAAGCTCGAGCCGCTGCCGCAGAAGAACATCGACGTCGGCCTCGGCCTCGAGCGGATCGCCGCCGTACTCCAGGGCGCTGCGAACAACTTCGAGACGGACCTGTTCCGCCCGTATCTCGACCACCTCGGCGAGCGCTGCGGCACGCCCTACGGCCAGGACGCCGACAAGGACGTGCGGATGCGCCGCATCGCGGACCACGTGCGCGCGGTCACGTTCTGCATCGCCGACGGCGCGCTTCCCAGCAACGAGGGACGCGGCTACGTGGTGCGAAAGATCCTGCGGCGGGCCGCCCGCGACGGCTACGAGTTGGGCTTCGACGTCCCGTTCCTTTGCGACATGGTCGACGTGGTCGGAGCCCGGATGGGCGAGGCCTACCCCGAAGTGCGCCAGAACGCCGCTCAGTGCCGCGCGGTCATCCGCGGCGAGGAGGAGAACTTCCTGGGCGTCTACCGCCAGGGCATGGCGCGCCTCGACGAGTTCCTCGCAGGCGCTGCGGGCGCACACTCGCGCGGCGCGGTGATCCCGGGCAGCGGTGCGTTCGCGTTCCAGCTCCACGACACCTACGGCTTCCCGATCGACATCACGCAGAAGGTCATCGAGGAGCGCGGCTACGGCCTGGACGAGGGCGGCTTCCACGCGGCGATGGAGGCGCAGCGGGAGCGCGCGCGGGCCAGCGCGTCGACCGCTGACGCCGTGTTCACCGCGAGCGTCGCCGTCAAGCTCCGCGAGGCAGGGCACCGCGAGACCGAGTTCTGCGGCCATTCGGAAGTCGCTACCGAGGGCTCGCTGCTGGCAGCCGTCGGCGAAGGCGACGAGCTGCTCGCCCGCGCCGACGCGGGCCAGAAGGTCGTGCTGGTGTTCGATCGCACTCCCTTCTACGCGCAGGGCGGCGGCCAGGTGGGCGACCACGGACGGATCGAGACCGAGACCGGCGTCGCCGCGGTGCGCAACACGACCGCGCTGGACGGATTCTCCCTGCACGAGGCGCAGGTGGAGTCCGGGCACCTCGAGGCCCGCCAGGCGGCGCGGCTCCACGTCGAATCCGACGACCGGCGAGCGACCGAGCGCAACCACACGGCGACGCACCTGCTGCACGCAGCCCTCAAGCAGGTGCTCGGCGAGCACGTCAGCCAGGCGGGGTCCGAGGTGGCGCCCGAGCGGCTGCGGTTCGACTACACGCAGCCCGAGCGGCCCGGCAGCGACGCGTTGGCAGCGGTCGAAGAGCTGGTCAACGAACAGATCCTCGCGGCGACCGACGTCACGGCGCGGGTGCAGAAACTGGACGACGCGCGCAGCAACGGCTTCGTGGCGCTGTTCGGCGAGAAGTACGGCGACGAGGTGCGCACGCTGCAGGTCGGGGAGTTCAGCAAGGAGCTCTGCGGCGGCACGCACGTGCGCAACACGGGCAACATCGGGCTGTTCCGCATCGTCAGCGAGGGCGCTGTGGCGGCCGGCACGAGGCGCATCGAGGCGGTCACCGGGCGCGTCGCGCTGGCGATGGCGCGCGCAGAGCGCGAGCAGCTCGCGGCCGTCTCCAGCCAGCTCAAGGTGCCGGGCGCCGAGGTTCCCGGCCGCGTCCAAGAGCTCGCCCAGGAGCTGAAGAAGGTCCGCAAGGACCTGCAGAAGGCGCTGGCTCCGGACCTCGACCAGGAGCTGGCCAAGCTGGAGGCCCAGCTCGTCGCCCAGGACGTCGACGGCCAGGCGGTGCAGACCGTCGTCTACGAGCGGCCCGGTCTGCAGACCAAGGACGCGCAGGAGCTGCTCAGTCGGGCGCAACAGAAGTTCGGCCCGCTCGCAGGCGTCGTCATCAGCCCCGCGCCCGACGCGGTGATGGTGGTGGTCTCGGTGGACAAGGGGCTCACCAGTCGCGTGCAGGCGGGCGCGCTGGTGAAGGAGCTGGCCGGGCTGATGGGCGGGGGAGGCGGCGGCCGCCCAGACGGCGCGCAGGGCAAGGGCAAGGACCCGTCGAAGGTCGGCGAGGCCGTCGAGGCCGCGCGTGCGGCGTTGCAGCTGGCAGGGTTACGTCCGTAGCTGCGGCGGCGTCCCAGGCGGC
>JBERSB010000496.1:0-2035 GCA_041236755.1 Luminiphilus sp.
CGTCAGCTCGGTGAGCCAGACCAGCTTGTCGCTCGACACCTCGAGCCGATGCAGGCGCTCGACCGGCACGTCGAGCACGCAGCCTTCGTCGAGCCGGCAGCGCACGCGCTCGCCGAGGCTGAGCAGCCGCCCCTCGACGCGCTCACCCGTCGTGAGCGCGACGACGGAGCGCGGCCGCGGCTGGCGGTCCGGCGCGAAGCCGGTGTTGGCGCCGAACACGACGCCCGCGAGGCCGTCGAGCTCGAACTCGTACTCGTCACCGCGCAGCAGGAAGTCCACCGCGTCGGGCCGGAACGCGGCCATCGTCACCTGCGAGCGCTGCGCCTTGCCGTCACGCACGACGTAGATGAGGTCCGCGTTCGCCGCGGGCTCGGCGAGGTCCTGGTCGAACAGCGCAGGCCGCGGCCGCATCAGGCCGCCCTGCAGCACCGCGCGCAGCGTGCTGATCGGCAGCGCCAGCTCCGCGCCGCAGGGCAGCTGCGCCAGCAGCACCGACGGGCCGTCGTCGCCCGCCGCGCGGCCGGACAGCTTCTTGGCCGGGAGCTCTGCGCCCGAGCGCAGCCACACGCGGTGCGGCGTCTGCACGTTTCGGAGCTCGGCCCCGTCCCGCTCGAACGAGACCAGCTCGGCGAGCTCCAGGTCGTGCTCTGCGTCGGCGCTGCGCAGCGTCGCGCGCCCGTCGTCGGAGACGACCAGCGCACCTTGCAGCGTGCGCCCGTCGGTCGTGCGCACCGTGCCGGTCGCCTGGGCCGTCGCGGCCGCGGCAGCGAACGCGAACGCGCACACGAACGGAGCAGCTGCCGTCACGAACGAGCTCACTTGCGGTCGGCCTTACCCAGCTTCTTGTAGTAGGCCTCGAGCATCTTCTGGTACTGCGGCGGCATCGTGTTCTGCACGTCCGCCATGATCTTCTTGCGCTCGCTGTCGCGCATCGGGCCCCAGCGATCCGCCAGCGACGGGCGCTTCTTGAGCTCGCCGACCGACCCCTCGCCGCCCGGCAGCGCGCTGTTGGCCGCGGGGTTGCTCGACGGCCCGTTGCCCGAAGGCGCTCCCGAGGACTGGTTCTCCATCTCCTCGAACATCTCGATCAGCTCGTCGAGCTCCTCGATGTAGGTCTCCTGGTCGAGCTGCACCGGCTTGTCCGTCTTCTGCTTGCGGAGGTCGCGCGACGTCTTCTTCATGCCGTCGGCGAGCATGTGCAGCCGGCTCTCGCGCTGCCGCTCGAGCTCGAGCAGGCGCTGGTGCGCGGCCGAACGGAGCCGCTCGCTCGCGTCGGGGAACCACGCCAGGAACGCGCGGAACCGCGGGATCGCGGCGTCGATCATCGGCACCTCGGCGAGCGCCTGCGCGTAGAAGTAGGCGGCCTCGCCGTCGAGCGGCGAGACGTTGAGGTTGTGGCTGATGTAGTCGTTGAGCACCTCGATGGCGCGCTCGGGGTCGTCGCTGTCGAGGAACACGCGCGCGAGGTGGTAGCGCGCGTGCGCCTGCACCACCGGCGACTTCGCGTCGACGAGCACCTTGGCCAGCAGCAACGCCGCCTTCGGCTCGCCGTCCTCGGCGGCGAGCACCGCTTCGTCGAACCTCGGCAGGACCTTGCGCAAGAGGTCGTCGGCGGCGCGCGCCGCGCCGATCTCGAGGGCGTCCTCGACGAACGTCTCGAGCTGCAGCTTGGTCGCACCCAACGCGCGCACGGCCTCGACGAACTTCGGCTGGTCGAACGGCCGGAAGGGGTTCTGCACCTGGACCGGCGGGACCGGCGGCAGGTGCGCGCCGGGCTGCACGCCATCGCCCGGCAGGTCCACCTGCGCGGGGAGTCCGCCGGTGAGCGCCGCGGCGACAAGCAGGCCGGCCAAGGGAGCGCGGAGCATCACTTGCCCCCCTCGCCCTCGTCTTCCTTGCCGAGCTTCTCGGCGAGGCGTCGCATCAGCTCCTTCACGCGAGCCTGCTTCTCGGCCACCTTGCGGTAGTCCGCTTCCGGAGCCGCGCTCTCCGCGGCCTGCGCGTCGACCTGCTTGGTCTTCTTGTTCACGCGCTC